>CALJUK010000657.1 GCA_937975745.1 uncultured Planctomycetaceae bacterium
GTATCCAGCGGTGTGAAAGTCTCGTTCGGAAGGACTTTCATGAAGCCGTTGGCACCGACCCCTCCGCGACCGGCTGCGAGATTTTCGGCTGTTTCAACCAGTCGGCCCATCAATTCGCGATAGGCCAGCAAAACCTCCTGCAACTCCTGACTTCCCGACTGCTTGCGTGCATCAGCTAAGCTGATCGTGTCGCCCGCCGGGCCACCCAGGTATTGAGCTGCATCGACGAGTTGCTCTAACGATGCTGTTCCCCGCCCGTAGTCTTCTAATCGCATTTGGAACTGCCGAATTGCGAGCTGGCGTGCGTCGTCAGCAAGACTTGCGGCGGAATCCAGATCACCGGCGGCCAGAGCCTGATCTCGCTGTGCATTCACCAGCAACATCTGAGCTTGGGCGACGTCAGCCTTCCAGCCTTCCGCATTGGGTTGCTCGAATCCTGCGAGTCGACCAACCAAATTGTTATACCGTGCCACACGCATCTCGTGGGCACTGGCCAGTGCCGCTCGATCGTTCAAGAGACTTGCGGCAGTGGTCTGAATTTCGAAGGCTGCTTCCGCATTGCTGGTCAGTTCGCGGAGTTGGAGTTGCTGGCGATTGAACGAGTCCCACGTGGATGCGAGCAGCCGGTCGGCGTCGGTTCGAGCGGCTCCGATCAGTTCCTGTTGGGCCTGCGTCAGTGGCGGAAGCTCCTGTTGCGACGGAACAGTCTGGCTGGGCTGGTTGGCAACGGGGCGACTTGTCCCTTGAACCTGGGTCCCGCGAACTGCCTGAAATGTTCGCTTTGGACGCGGGTTCTCCAGCGGAGTCTGGGCGAAGCCAGCACTTGGGAGGATGACCGTTAGAACCAGTAGGGCAACTTGAACTGAACTCGCCAGATTCCGAAGGAAACCCTTCGTGCAACACGAGGTCAGGCTTGCAGTGGCCATTCTGTTCTCCTCGCACCCGCGGTGGAGTGCTGACACTGAATCGTGGAACACGGGCTGCAACCAGAGCCGAATGGCTCACTTGCTCGCAGAACGAGACGAAGCCGCAAAGCCCGTGGAGGCGCGCACTGGTACCTCCCGGCGATGGATTACCACGAACGTCCAATTTCATCAAGATGGACTCCGGCCCGAGTGTCAGACCGTCTGGTGAATGTTTTCCAGTCAGTTCGCTGAAAGCTCTCCAAATGCCGCGTTCTCTGCAAACTGCCGCAGTCCGAGCTCGATCGGCCGTCAATCGCCATCACGGACACCGCCAGCAAACCTCACTTGCGTGCCTGCTCGAATCTGAGATCACGAACGGTCTTGGCAAACCGGACACCCAGCTCCCGGGCCGAGCGCGCGTCGAAGTCGTCTGTTCCGCCAATGGGCGTGAGATGGTCGGTGTTGACAAGACTCACATAGCGAACTTCACGGGGAAGGCGATCGAGAGCAGAGTTGATCCGGTTCGCGTACGGAATACGGTCGGGGCGCACGAAATCGGCCATCCGGGCGGCGATAAAGGGAAGCTGCGGTTCATGCACGTCCTTCCGGAAGGCGAGAACTATCTCGGCCAGTCGAATGCCATACGTCGCGGATTGCACTCTCAACCGCCCGTCATACTCCCCGTGATGCCAGAGAATTCCCTTCAGTGTCCCACGTTCCTGTGCCAGCTTGGCCTGTTTGATGGCATTGCGATAGGCCGAGCCTTCCGGTTGCCAACTTGTCAGCGGCGAGCCTGGTTTGGCGCAAGGAACCAGCCCGACAGTGATCGTGTCGTCGTCGGCTGAAACCAGACGACCGAAGCTCAAGCCCGGTCCCACTCCATCAATGGCCAGGTTCTCCGAATGTAGAGGGTCAACTGCGGGAACCCAGCGACCTTCGCGGTCAAGCTTGACGACCCGGCTGGCCAGCTTGCGATCTTCGTCTGAGACCTTACCTCGCCCGATCATGTTGTCCTGACCCATCAGCAGATAGATATGGAATTTTCCTTTCGGTGGGAATTCGGTCAATGGCTTGGGTTCGGCCAATCGCGTCGAAGTCTGCGCGAAGGTCGGGCTGGCGAGACAAATGCCGATGCCAGGGAGAAGTATGGCCGCCAGCAGAGATGACCTGCGGACGAATTGAATCGCGATTGAACGGCGCATGAAATCTCTCCAGCCAGCGTTTCCGGATCTCTCACAGCGACTGTGACCTTGTCAGGCCCCGAATGGGCGTACTGGTCCGTGCCGCCTGCGGCGTGTTAGCCGCTCGCGTCGTGTTTCGCAACTCAGCATGGAAAAGGTGCCGCGGCACACCGTTCAATGTACATCCCCCCGCGGATGTTGACCATGCGGATCCCCTGACGGGGCCAGTTGCCAGCGAGGCTGTTGCCCTTGCCGTGCAGCAGTCAGAACGAGCGTGATGGTGGATGGTCGGTCGAAAGAGGGGGAGGAGGCGGAGGTGGCCAATGGACGCCTCGCTGCAGTAGCAGTCCACGGTTGTCGGCAGGAATATAGGTCGGTTCTGGAAGTCCCTGAAGTCGGCCGTCAGACAGCCAGTTCAGATCGTCGCCATACAACTCAGAGACGAGCAATCCAGTCAGTTCTTCGAGCGTATCAGAATGGCGGTCATCATCCGCCAGGTTGACCAGTTCCTGGGGATCCTCCTGCAAATCGAACAATTGTCGATGATTGCCGGCAGGATAATAAATGAGTTTGTACCGACCACAGTGTATCATGCGTGTAGCGGTATCCACCTCGTTTCATTCACCGTACAAATGCTAGCGTTGATTGCCGGTGACCATGTTTCGGCCGTCAACTGTCTGTGGCGCCGGGAGGCCAGCCAGTTCGAGCAGCGTGGGCATAATGTCCTGCCAACCGACGAGTCGATCATCGACAACGCCTTGGCCGACCGTCTGGTTTCCAGCGGTTCCCACAAGCAGCATCGGGACATTGGCCGAATTCTCGTAGTAGAGTCGCTTGGCCCACAGTCCATGCTGCCCCAGCATGTCGCCGTGGTCGGACGTAAAACAGATGATGGTGTTCTCGAGAAGTCCTTCCTCTCGGAGTGTTCCGATCACGCGGCGGATCTGGTGATCGATGTGTGTCATCAAGGCGTAAAACGCGCGGTAGGCCGTCGCGATCTCGATTTCCGACTGACAATGCCATTGTCCGCGGACGATCTTCAGCCGGTACGGGATCGCTGCGGTTGCTGCGGCCCATGTTCCGCATGCCGGTCGTGGAACGGGCGTGTCCCGATACATGTTCCAGTAAACTTGCGGCGGAGCCAACGGGGGATGGGGATGTGTGAATGCCAGGTACCAGAAGCCGGGGCGAGTCGGGTCGCGGCGGCGAATCATGCGGCACATCTCGCGTGCCGTCCAGTTGGTGACGTGACAGTCTTCTGGAAGATGCCACGGCCGACTGTGGTATTCGTTGTTGCTCATCCCGTGGTCGAACTGCCGGCCGGCAAAGCCTTGTTCGCCCAGAAAGATTTCGTAGTCGTCCAGTCTGCCGCCGTATGGACGCCCCTCTTCGGCCAGCAGGACGTCGTCAAAGCCGATTCGATCCCGCGGCGGAAAGACGTGTGTCTTGCCGACGGCATACGCCTGGTAACCATTCTCGCGGAAGACGTCGGCCAGTGTGGGGACCGAAGGCATCGTCAGTTCCACCTGGAACGTGCGATCTCCGTGCGATCGGGGGGCCAACCCGGTCATCAGTGTTCGCCGGGCCGGAATACAGACGGGACACTCGCTGTAGGCGTTAGTGAACCGTCGACCGCTACGGGCCATCTGGTCCAGCGTGGGTGTCTGCACGGCCGGGTGGCCAGCACATCCGAGCATTCCTGCCGACCAGTGATCGGTCGTGATGAGCAGAACGTGCGGACGGTTGTCCATCGCAAGAGACTTTCCGGTTCACTTCCCGCCAGTCGGAATGCAGACACAATCGTCCCGGACACGATGCATGCGGTCCGAGACAATTCTGTGCTTCAACACTCCGCTGCGAGAAATTTGGAAAATGTGCGGACCGCGACGAAGTGTCCAAATCCTGGATTGCGCGTTCTCAGCGGGCGATTGTCCCGCCTTGAGTGGGAACGTTTCGGACGGTGTTCTGGCGGAAGAGAATAAATCCCCGGCCTGCTTCACGAGGTCGGGGTGGCTGGCTGCCACGTTGGATTGCTCGTCGGGATCGGAGTTCAAGTCGTACAATTGAATCTCGCTGCCGACGGGCAGAATTGCTTTCCACTGTCCGAACCGGACCGCCTGGCTCGAACCACCCTCGTGAGCTTCCCAGTACAGAAAAGGATGTTGGGCCTGGGTCTCCGACTTCCCCAGCAGGGTCGGGGCGAACGAAATTCCGTCGATCCCGGATGGAGGCTTGAGAAGGGCGAGTTCACATGCCGTCGGCAGGATGTCCCACGCTGCAGAAAGATGGTCGGACACTTGACCGGCCGCGATTTTCCCTGACCAGGCCGCTAGCAGGGGGACCCGAATTCCGCCTTCTGCCAACTCCCCTTTGCGTCCGCGAAACGGACCGGCACTTTTGAAAAAGCCGGGGTCGGCACCTCCCTGAGCGTGGGGGCCGTTGTCGCTGGTGAACAGCAGCAGCGTGTCGTCATCCAGTTGCAAGTCTTTCAGGACCGCGCGGATTTTCCCGACGCTGTCGTCCAGTCGGGTGATCATGGCGGCATGGTTTCGTTGCGGCTGCGGCCAGGGTTCTTCCGCATACGGACCCGCATCCGGAACTTCCATCCCTTCGATTCCGGCTTCGACATTGGCATGTGGCAACGTGAAGGGAAGGTACAGGAAGAACGGCTTCTCACGATGGGTTGTGATGAATTCAATCGCAGCGGCAACGAACAGGTCGTGTGAGTACTGCGTTTTCTTGATGGCCACGCCTCCTGCGCCAATGGCTTTTACGACATTGCCTTTGACAGGGACTTTCGTGCCATTCTTCCAGAGGAAGTCTGGGTAGTGATTGTGCGCGTGGATCGAATCGAGATAACCGAAGAATTCCGTGAAACCGAGTCTTGCCGGATCACCGGGCGGCGGCGGTTGGCCGATTCCCCACTTGCCGTAACAGGCCGTCGAGTAACCGGCCGACTGAAGCAGGCTGGCAATCGTCACCGTGTCGGGAGGAAGCAGAACCTCCTGGTTTCCCCGGACAGAGACATGTCCGGTATGCAATCCGGTCAACAGGCAACTGCGGGACGGGGCACCAATGGGAGCTCCCGCATAGAACTGAGTGAACCGAATTCCTTCAACTGCCATTGTATCCAGGTGGGGCGTGCGGACACGGGTTTGGCCGTAGCATCCCAAGTCGCCGTATCCCAAGTCATCGGCCACAATGAGCACGATATTCGGGCGGGGCGTGGCAGGTGAGTTGGCCGTCGGCTCGGCAGCCTGAAGCGGCGTGCCGCTTGCGCAGATCACTACGGCGCACCACAGCCCTAAGCAAACCCGCGTCGCGGGGTGTACTCCCATTGTCGCAAAACTCCAGCGATGTTTCTCAAACGCATGCGTAGGCAGACAACGGACGATCCAGACGCGACCGAACTGGACGGCGAACGATTCCGTACCAGTCCTTGTCAGGCATTCAATTTCGCGTCGCAGAAATTGGTCCGCGGTGCGTTGACCGCTCAATCTTGAGTTTTCTACGCGAAAACTCACGGCTGACGCTTCACTAGAAGCGGTTCCAAAACCTCTGTGTGCTTCGTCTTCGGCCTGTGAAT
>CALJUK010000658.1 GCA_937975745.1 uncultured Planctomycetaceae bacterium
TGTTCGCGGACAGCAACTTTCAATCACACTCAATGGCGAGCCGAAACTCGACTACGTCATGCCAGTTCCCCGCCGCGACGGCAAGTTCGCGCTCTGGGTCCACAACGGAGCCGTCGAGTTCCTGGAAGTGGAACTCCGCGAACTGCTCCCCACGATCGAGACACTCCGTCGCGAACATCAGACCGCAGTGAACCAAGTGGCATTGGCCGAGCAACAGCTTCAGACCGCGACGGCGGAACTGCAGTCCGTCCGCGCGCGTGTCGCCGCCGAGCGGGCAAGGTATCTCTCGGGAACCGAAGCTGAAATCGCCGACGCCGACGCAACCGCAGTCCAGGCGGAACGGGAACTGGCTGTTGCCCGGGCATCGGAAGGCGTACTGAAGGCCGAACAACATTTGGCGTCGGTCATCGCGCTGCAAGAAGAACAAGCCGAGGCGAAACAATCGGGGGAATCCACGGACTCGACGAATCACGACAAGGCGCGAACCGAGGCCGAACAGCAGCTCATGGCGGCTCGCAAAGTGTTCGCTCAGGCTGAAGCCGACCGAGAACAGAAGGACAGTTCGTACGCACCGCTCGGCGAGCAGTATCCAACCACAAGCACAGGACGACGACTGGCCTTGGCACGTTGGATTGCCAGTCCACAGAATCCACGTACGGCGCGGATCGCCGTCAATCATATCTGGCTGCGCCATTTCGGTCAGGCCCTTGTCCCATCGGTCGCGAACTTCGGCCTCAACGGCAAGTCTCCGTCCCACCCGGAATTACTCGACTGGCTGGCAGCGGAACTGGTCGATCACGAGTGGCGGATGAAACCGATCCATCGCCAGATTGTCCTGTCGGCAACTTACCGCCAAAGCTCCGTTGAAGAAGACAACCCAGCGGCGGAACAATGTCGCTCGATTGACCCGGAGAACAAGTGGCTGTGGAAAATGCTGTCCCGCCGAATGGAAGCCGAAGTCGTCCGCGATTCCGTGCTGCATACAGCCGGGTCGCTCGATCTGACCCGTGGAGGACCGGAAATCGCTGAGTCCAACGGACAAACGGACTTCCGACGCAGTTTGTACTTCCGGAACACTCCCAACGAGAAAATGCCATTCCTCGCCACATTCGATGCGCCCAATCCCAACGAATGCTACCGTCGGCAGGAGAGCGTTGTACCGCAGCAGGCACTGGCGCTCATGAACAGTGGTCTGGCCGTCGATCAAGCCCGTCTGCTGGCGAAGCGGCTTGTATCAGAGATCGAGGACAAGGCCCCGGATGCCGCGGAGACAAAGTTCATTACAGCTGCATTCGAAACGATTCTCTCTCGTGAGCCCGATTCCTACGAACTCGATGTCTGCCGTCACTTTCTCAAGCAGAATTCCGAGACATCGAAAGGGACAGCGTCGGCTGCATTTCCGGGCGGCGACCAGACATTCCACGTGAGCCCCTCGACCGACCCGCATCAACGCGCCCGCGAGAATCTGATCCACGTGCTGTACAATCACAACGATTTCGTCACCATTCGCTGATCCATCGAGACAATCTCTCCGCTTGCAGAGGAGTCCCAACCTTGAACCCATTTCCCTGTGGACGTGTTGACCGCCGGTCCTTTCTGGCCGACATGGGACAAGGCTTCACCGGTCTGGCCTTGGGAGCGATGCTGCACAGGGACGGAATTGTCCGCACTGCGGATGCCGCCACTGGGGCACCACCGTCAGGAATAGCCCACTTTGCACCGCGTGCGAAAAGTGTCATCTGGTACTTCATGCTCGGGGGGACAAGCCATCTGGAGAGCTTCGATCCCAAGCCGGCGGTCACCGATCACGCCGGCAAGACCATCGACGAATCCCCGTTCGGCCCGGCCGTTCTTGAATCTCCTTTCTACCGGAAGAACGTCCGCGACTTTTCCGGCAAGCCACGAGCTCTGATGGCGAAACTCTACCCGTTGCAGGTGGGCTGGCAGAAACGAGGCGAGAGCGGCATCGAAGTCAGCGACTGGTGGCCACATGTGGGCAGTTGTGTCGACGACCTTGCCATCGTTCGCTCGATGTGGACAACAGACAACGACCACGCGGCCCAGCTACAATTCCACACCGGCCGGCATATTTTCGATGGTTTCTTTCCTTCAATCGGCTCGTGGGTCCACTACGGACTGGGCTCTCCAAATGAAAATCTGCCGCAATTCACCTCGGCCCCGCAAATTCGGCAGTGACGCTGGCAGTCGATCCCAACCGACCGCTTCCTTTCGGTTCTCCTGGAACCAAGGTCACCGTGAACGAGCGTCGCCAGCAACTCGAACTCCTGAACCAACTCAATCAGCATGCGGGCGTCCGCTATCCGGACGACCCAGCCATGCAGGCCCGAATCAAAAGTTATGAACTCGCGTTTCGCATGCAGATGTCCGTGCCGGAAGTCGTGCGACTCAGCGACGAAACGAAAGAAACCCAGGATCTGTACGGCCTGAATCAACCCGAAACACAGCGGATGGCACGCTACAGCCTCACCGCCCGCCGACTTGTCGAACGGGGCACTCGATTCGTGCAGATTTACGACGACGGCTGGGACGCCCACAGTAAGCTCCTGGAGAACCACAGCACGCGCTGCAAGGCGGTCGATCAGCCGATTGCCGGTCTCATCAAAGATCTCAAACGGCGAGGATTGCTCGACGAGACGCTTGTCGTCTGGGCCACAGAATTCGGGCGGACTCCCGGGGCCGAACGGAGCGACGGCCGCGATCACCATCCCTACGGTTTTTCCGTCTGGATGGCTGGTGGAGGACTCAAGGGAGGCATCACGCACGGAAGCACGGACGAAATCGGCTTCCATGCCGTCGAAGACCGGCACTACGTGACCGACATTCACGCCACTCTGTTGCACCAACTGGGACTCGATCCGCGACGACTTGAAGTCCCCGGTCACAAACGGCTTGAAATTGACTACGGCCACGCCATCCAGCAGATCATTGCTTAGCCGGTACACAAGTCACCGCGTCCCAAACGATAAAGTCGGCTGGGAAGCCCTCGTGGCGGCGCTTCGCCCTGCTCCTTCAGGCTTTCGGCGACAGTTGCCACATGGCAAAAGCACACACGTATCGACTTGGATCACCCTCACATTCGCCAATCGCCAGTCGCGAATCGCAGTACACACGCCTAACGAGCGACGGACAATATACCGCAACCAGAAATTGAACATCTGAAGATTCAATCGCCACCCGATGCACCACAGCCGGGCCCTCTTCTTGGCAGGGGTCCACCGGATTCTGCACAAGGACGTCAATGATGTGTCGACCTGCCATCGTTCTGCTATTGCTGGCCTGGTTTATGAATGGCGGAGCGGCACTCGGCGAGATGCCACGATCGCTCGATCCGCGATTGAATATCGAGCTGTTTGCCGAGCACCCACAGATCGTTACTCCGACCGGATTGGATGTGGACGACCAGGGACGCGTGTGGGCCATCGAAAGCAACACGCACTTCCCGCCGTCCGACTACACTGGCCATCCGACAGATCGTATCCTCGTGTTTCGGGATCGCGATGCCGCCGGAAGGGCAGACGACGTCACCGTCTTCACCGATGGCTTGACACACTCCATGAGCGTGGCGGTGCGCCCTCGTTGGCTCCCGTCAACAGCCCAACCGACGCTGCCAATTCCCCAACAATCCACGTACATCGCTACGCGGCGGGCCATCTACTTGTATCACGATGACGACGGCGATAATCGAGCCGATCGCTGGGATGAACTCGTTCATCTGGAGACAACCGGAAATTATCCCCACAACGGGTTGGCAGGATTCGCATTCGACGCACTCGGCTGGATGTACTTTGGATTCGGCGAGAATCTTGGCGCGGACTACAGAATCGTCGGCTCGGACGGAACGACGTTCGAAGGTGGAGGAGAGGGTGGAAATATCTATCGTTGCCGGCCCGACGGAACACTGCTTAGCAAAGTGGCGACCGGTTTCTGGAATCCGCATGCCAGCTGCGTCGACGCATTGGGGCGACTGTTCACCGTCGACAACGACCCCGACAGTCGTCCCCCCTGTCGGCTGCTGCATGTGATTCCCAACGGAGATTACGGTTATCGATTTCGCAACGGTCGAAAAGGACTGCACCCCTTCACCTCTTGGAACGGTGAAATCCCGGGAACTCTCCCCATGGTCGCCGGCACCGGAGAGGCTCCGTCCGGAATCGTGGCCTACGAGTCTGACGGTCTGCCGAGTGATTACCAGGGCAACCTGATTGTCACCAGCTGGGGTGACCACCGCATCGACCGCTTTCAACTGATCCCCAAGGGAACGTCCTTCACGTCACTTGCCGAACCAGTGATCGCCGGAGACGAGAACTTTCGACCGGTCGGCATCGCCTGCGGGCCGGATGGTTCACTGTACTGCACGGATTGGGTTCTCAGGGATTACAAACTGCACGGCCACGGACGGATCTGGCGAATCTCTTCTGTCGCGCAAAGCGACACGAAGGAAGTCCTTGAGAATTGGGAGTCGAAGAGTCAGGACGAGCTGAAGGCGCACCTCGTCGATCGACGACTGCCGATAAGGCGTCTGGCCGCCCAGACGCTGATCCGGCGAGACTTGTTCCAGGGGAACGCCGTCGAATGGGAGCCGATCCTGGCGAAGCCTCGAGCGCGGCTGGAACTTCATTGGGCGTGTGTCCAGCAGGGCATCCATTCCAACATCGCTGCTCCGTGGGGCTCGACGCGGTTCATCACCTATTCTCCCCGCGAGCCCGCAAGCACATGGCTGCAGCTTTCGCCATTGATTCAAGAGTCCACGGGACACCGTCCAGCCAAGTTTTCGACCGAGGCCGACTTCGAACAAGAATACGTGAAGGCATGTGAAACGTTGCTCGCTGCGGCACTTCAGGGCAAGCCGACAGGCCTGATTGACAACGTGTCGCTGCTGGCATTCTTGCGCCACAGTCATCTGCGTGTCGATTCTCCACTGCTTCTGCTGGCAGCCTCGATCGACGATCCCTTCCTGTTCTCAACAATCGTGTCAGTCGCGGCAGCTCAATTCACGCCAGACGACTTCGCGAAGCACCTGAATCCGGAGGCAACACCCCAAATTCAAAGCAGCCCTCCGAAGTTGCGTCAGGCGATGCTTCTGGCGGCCCGAAAACAGGATCCGAAGGCAGACCTCCTGCTCCGTGTCGCTCTACTGGATCGCGACCCGGTTGTCCGCCGCTTGGCCGTCCAATGGGCGGCAGAAGAAAACCTCACCGAATTACGATCCCAGGTCGACTCGGTCTTCGACCGCCCGGAGATGACCAGCGAGTTATTCCTGGCAGCGCTCGCAGCGCAAGAGATGCTCGATGGGAAGAGTCCGGCAGACTTCGACAAATCGCCGGCCGGACAATACGTACTTCCGCTGCTGAAGGACACCAATCGGCCCGCGGCCGTTCGCGCGCAGGCATTGCGGTTGGTCGCCCCAACCGATCCAGCCCTGAATGAAACCTTCTTTGCAGAACTGCTGGCCACAAGCGACCCGCAACTGCAGTTGGAGACGGTGCGGACATTGCAGGGCGCTCGCCCCGAAATCTCGGCCCGTCTGTTGCAGGAAATCGTCAGCGATCCTGATCGCAACGAACTTCAGCGACTTGAAGCCGTCGTCGGCCTGACCAACACCGCGAAGACGGAGCCTACTGGTGGCCCGGCAAGGTCACTCTTGACGTCGCAGCTG
>CALJUK010000659.1 GCA_937975745.1 uncultured Planctomycetaceae bacterium
ATGACGACCCCAAGCGACAAAAGTTTCCAAAATGTGTTTTGCATGGGAGTCCCTTCCCGTCGGACGCAGACACTCAACCTGGGCGATGCTCGGAAGAATCCAATCCGAGAAATGGTTTCGTTCGACGGCGCGGCGAGCGCTCGTCCGGCGCAGATTTCGGGCGAATATTTTGCGCCGTTGCGTGTGATAGCACATCCGGCAAATCAGGGAAAGACGATTCTTACAACAGGTTGCGCCGATATTTGCTCTCGCGGGCGCCATCGCGTCGGCAACGGTGGCCGGGACGATCAGTCGATCGGACCGGGGGGCTCCGTCTCGATGTCGTGCCACTTCATGGCACGGTCCATCGGCTCGATGCGGAGGACGACAAAGCCATTCTGAAAGATCCGCACAGTCCCCGTCGACTCGGAAACAGCAATCGCGATGGCATTGGTTGCCTTCGAAATTGCAGCGGCAGCCCAATGACGAGCTCCAAGCCCTTTGGAAAGGGTTAAACCAGGGGCCGGGGCATCGAGAATGCGACCGGCAGAGATGACCACACCGTCTGCGGAAATGAGGAACGCTCCATCAATGCAGGCCAGTTCTTTGACGCTTTCCTGGACACGAGGACTGCGAATCAGGCAATCCTTTCGGCCGTAACCCTTGAAGGGGTCGTGCACTCCTTCGTGCGACATGGCAATCGCCTTGCGGTGGTTTCCCACCACAAACAGGGCACCGACGGGCTTGCCTTCCCGACCTTCGCGGCCGATTTCCACCGACAGATCGACAACAATCCGCAGGGTTTCCAAGGGGACCTGGGTTTCCAGCCGCTGCAAATCACGGGCTGTCAGCTTGGCAAGGTGTTCGGACAGATTAATGACGCTGATCGAGTCGATCGACTCTCTTTCGAACCCGCAATACAGCGCTACGATTTTGTCGCCACTGCTGAGTAGTTCGTCGGCGATCGCTTCGAGCAACGCCTGGCTGAGTTGCCGTTGCCGGGTTTCGGGCTCGTTCAAGAGGGGCACCATGTCGACACCGTCTTCCTGAGCCGTCCTCTGAACATCTGGCTTGTCGCTCGCCACAACCAGCCGGGTTCGCTTGAGAATTTTCTTGATCTCGGCGAAGTCGAGAGGGAGCTCTGCCAGCATGAAGATCGCTTCGGCGTCCGTTTCGATGGCGATACGACGCGCTGCCTGCAGCATGCTCGTCATCGTCGGAGTGATCTTAACTCGCTCCATGCGACCTCTCGTTAACGCATTGAAATCCTACACCAACGGGGGCCAGCCCCGAATCCCGGTCCGGTTCTAATCGATCTAACCAGAATCAGTGTAATGCATTCCAGCGAGTCTGCCAACCACCTCGACATGCGGTTCCGGGGGCTCTCTGCAGACGCGCGCAGTCCACAGTTCGGGCGGTCGCCCTCACCACAACGCTCCGCAGTCTCTACTGGGGAGTTGTCCTGTCCCGCCCTTCAGCCACCTGGTCCGGAGGAATCAGTTTCTCCGTTCGGCTCATGATGGCTCGCATCGAACTGGTGGCGCCGATCACTCCGATTTCCGTGCGGTCGAGACTGGCCTTCATTTCAATAATTGCTCCAGCCTGAATGTCGAATCGGAACTGGCCTGTCGGAGTCCGTTGAATCAACTGGGCTCGCATCGTGGGATTGTTGACCGGCTCGAGAACAACTGTCTTGTATGTGACGATGGCGATGCCATCTTCGACCGCGTCCAACTGAAACCGCCGGCTGAGGCGGACGTCCTTCTTCAGCGTGCGGTCCAGGCTGACGGGAACCGAGAACTCCTCTTCCCACTGATGGCCCACCGCGATGGCCTTGTCGGGAAACGGCAGCACATTATTCGGCACAGGATCGTTGGCCGCGGCGTCTTTATTTTCGCCGGCCGACTGAGTGCGGTCCAAACGCGTGACTTTGAGCAAACGTCCGTGGCGATCGACACGGATACGGACCGATGGTTTGCCGACCGTCTTGAGGATGCTCGAGAACTGCTCCGGCTGCTTGTCCGGGTTGCGGCTATCGAATTCCACGGGGTCGTTGCCGTCAAATTGAACCGTCATCTGAACGTGATCGATCGTCGGTTCCAGCTCGGCGGTACCGCTTCCATCTACCGAAACGACACGAATGTGCTTCCGCGTCACCGATTTGTTGATCGCTGTTTCCGACGCCTGACTCACCTGTGTTGTGATTGTATTCTCGTGAGACACGTCATAATGCAGGAAGGCGTTGGCACGAAAGCGGTAGACTAATTCGTAAGTCGGCTGGTTGGCCGTTTCTTCGGCGGCCGCCAGTTGGCAGAGACATCCGACCAGCGCGAAGCTCCATGCCGTTCTCCAGCCGATTCGAGAAACCGATCGCAATCCGTAGTTCATTTTCATGGCGTCCTCCCTGTCGCGCAGTATCAAATTTCGGTGGCGCATCCGTGTGAGAGCCTGTCGAGAGGCAATCGATCCGGATCGATCAGCCCAAACTCCGAGGCAATGCCGTCTCGTCGGACGCGGCTTGAAGATCGATTTCCCGCAGAATGTAGCAGAAAAACGAAATCGACTGCGAGGGGAATTCTTGCCCCGCTCGGCGGCGGATTCTCAGGTGACCGGAACCTCCGACTGCAGCCGTCACAACTTGAGCCGACGTCAGTGGTCAGTTCGTCAGCTTAATGCCGGGGCATCGGCGTCCCAGCGGCCGGCGGGGGCGGGATGAGCGCGGGATTCGCAGGCCCCGCTTCCGATGGCTGGTTGACAAGCGGGGCAGCAACCGGTTCGGGCAGGGCTGTCGAAACGGCGTAGGCGGGTGGCTGACCAAAGACAAGCCGATGGTACGTGCTGCTAAAGCCGCCCGGGCGATGGTAATCGGGGACGGTGCACCCAATGGGTGAAATCGCGCAGCAAGCGACGATCAGCGGGCAAACCGTCCGCCACAACGACATCCCGCCTCTGGAAGTGGCCACCCCTCGACGCCGCATTCCACCCAATCCTCTTAACTTATGCATCGCACCGACTCGAACTCCGCGCAAGTGGGAGTCCAAACGGCCGTCACTACCGGAAAAATCGGCATTTCCCGTACAACCGGACCAGTCGAAATGAATCGGGGGACAATAATCGCAGCGAAATAGTCACAAATCGCTGGGACCGACGGCATTCGATGGGCGAGCGGACAGCTTTCAGCAAGGACGGAAGCCAGCCAGACTTAGTAGTGGATCAGTGAGAAGCACTCGTAGGGAGCCAGCTTCGCCCGGCCCCCCAGATCGTCGAGCTCAATGACGTGGGCACAGCTGACGACTTCGGCATCGGAGCCTTCAGCCAGCCGAATACATGCCTGCATTGTCCCGCCTGTCGCCAGCAGGTCATCCAGCAGCAAGACGCGATCTCCCTTGGAAATTGCATCGATGTGCATCTCCAGCGAGTCGGTCCCCTACTCCAGTTCGTAGTGGACTGCCTGTGTGTCGAAGGGGAGCTTGCCCGGCTTGCGAATCGGAATAAACGAGACGCCGAGTTCCAATGCCAACGGTGCCGCAAAAATAAAGCCGCGGGCCTCGGCTGCCAGAATGCAGTTGAGGCGGCTGTCACGGTAGCGGTCTGCGAGGCGGTCGATCACCGCGCGGAATGCCTGGGGTGCCCGTAGCAGCGGCGTGATGTCTCGGAAAAGAATCCCGGGCTTGGGAAAATCGGGGATGTCACGGATGAAGTCTTTGAGGTCCAAATCAGAATTCATTCTTTCGCCACTGCTTCCTGTTCGAGGTGTTCTTTCGCTTGCCCAACATACTTCTGCAGGTCGGGATCGTTGCCATACAGCGACACAATCCCTGACCAGATGCGGCGCGAGTCCAGTAAGTTCCCGTTGGCAGCCAACTCCGCCGCTCGGTCCATCGATTCGGAGACAAATTTTTTCCGGTCGGCCCGATAGGTTTCTTCACTCCGCAGTTCGGTCAACAGCTCAAAGGCCACCTGCTTGATGGAATCGTACTGAGTCTCACCGGCCAGCATGTCCAGAACCGCAGCCAGTGTCTGTTCCGCCTGCTGGTATTGACCCGCTTCACGATACTTCTGAGCCGTCAGTAGCAACCGTTCCGGCTCGCTCTCCGGGACGGCGTCGCGACCAATTCGCTTGGGTGCCAACGACGTTCTCAGTTCGCGGGCGTCAATTGTCTCCAGCTGCGGGCGGACTTTCTCAGCCCAGATTTTCGGATCGGACTCGACCAACGGGACGAAGTAATCGTCCCGGGCCGTTCGCCAGTCGGAAGGAGAATCGCTTTCGAGTAAGGCCACACCGCGCGCATACATTTCGTCCGGTGAGAGTTCATTCGACCGGAACCAGAAGACGCCCCCCACCACAATCAGAATCAGCAGCGCCACGTGCACCCACGTGTTCTCCAGCAGCTGACCGAAGAATGTTTGCTTCTGATCGGCCTCGTACTGCGCCCGGAAGAGGCTCTGCATCAACGTTCCGGCACCGGGTCCAGACGCGCGAGGCTCGGCCAGGATGGTCGGTTCAGTCGCGTCAGCGATGCCGCCAGGCATTGCCAGAGTCCGGTCGGTCGACTGCGACAGCTCGACTTTCTTGACGATTTCTTTCAGACGTAGCGAGAGGACGTAAGCGTCGGGAAACCGGTCATCGGGATTTTTCTCCAACAGTTTGCAAATAATCTCTTCGAGCCAGTGTGGAATTTCCGGGGCAAACAACCGCGGCTTGTCGAACTGACCGAACTTATGCATCTGGATGACATCGATGCTGGTCTTGCCGCTGAATGGCGGGCGGCCCGTGACCATCGCATAAAGGACAGCCCCCAGCGAGTACAGATCGCTTTTCTTCGTCGCGCGCTGCCCCTGGGCCTGCTCGGGAGACATATATTCGGCCGTGCCGATAATCCCCCCGGTGACGGTCAGCTTTTCGGCAGCGAAGAGTTGTGCCACGCCAAAGTCGGTCAGTTTGATGTGACCATCGGGTGTCAGCATCAAGTTGGAGGGTTTGAGATCGCGGTGAATGATTCCGGCATCATGGGCCGCCTTGAGGGCCGAACAGATTTCGAGCGAGATGTCGATCGCTTCGCGCCACGGAATGCGTTTTTCGCGCAGCAGCCGCTTCGTCAGTGTCTCGCCCTCGACATACTCCATCGAGTAGTAGTACGTCTCGTCATCGACACCGTGATCGTATAACTCGACCGTCCACTGATTGTGCAAGCGGTTCAGGGAGTCGATCTCGCGGTCGAACCGGGCCACAAAGCCTTCTTCCCGGGCCAGCGATGCCGGGAGAACCTTGACGGCGGCTTCCTGCCCCGTGTCGCAGTGGATAGCGTGATAGACCGTCCCCATACCGCCGGCCCCGAGCTTCCGGCCAATTATCCAGGGGCCAATTCGTTCCGGGGCCATAAACTTTCTCGCCTGACGAACATTCGGCAATGAGGACGCAACTCTCGCGAATCGCGGGGGTGGTCATTCCGAGTTTATGCTGCAACAATTCCAGTGGTCAATTCGCTGGGTTCGATTTGGACCGTTGCGAATCACATTGGAAATACTGAAAACTGGACAGGAATGCCTCGTTTGTCAGCTGAATCCTCGCCATCCACGGCCATTCTGTTGATTGCCCACGGCAGCCGACGCGCGTCGGCAAATGCGGACCTGGTCCGGCTGGCAACACTGATTGGAGAGCGGAACGATTTCGCGGCAATTGAGATGGGCTTTCTATAACTATGAGCACAGACCAGTCGTCA
>CALJUK010000660.1 GCA_937975745.1 uncultured Planctomycetaceae bacterium
GCTGCATGTTGTGCGTGACGATCAGGATCGCGTCTTCCCCTTTGAGTTCCTGACTCAGGTCTTCGATCAGGCTGGTGGCGATGGGGTCGAGAGCCGAACAGGGTTCATCCAGCAGAAGGACTTCGGGCTCGGCTGCAATTGCTCGGGCGATGCACAACCGCTGCTGCTGTCCGCCCGAGAGTCCCAGCGCGGATTGATGCAGCCGATCCTTCACCTCGTCCCAGAGAGCAGCCCCCCGCAGACTCCGTTCGCAGACTTCTTCGAGCACCAGTTTGTCACGTTCGCCATCAATCCGAAGCGGATAGACAACATTTTCGAAAATGCTCATCGGGAAGGGGTTGGGCTTCTGGAATACCATGCCCATCCGCTTGCGGAGCTCGATCACGTCGACACGACGATCGTAGATCGAATCGTCATTCAGCAGCATATCCCCCTTGATGCGGACATCATTCATCCGGTTGACGCACCGCAGGAGAGTCGACTTGCCACAACCTGACGGCCCGACCATGGCGGTCACCTTACCTGAAGAGACCCCCATGCTAATGTCAAACAGCGCCTGATGATCGCCATACCACAATGAGAAGTTCTGTATCTGGACGACGGGCGTCTCCTTCTCGAGACTTTTGTGAATCTCGGAAGGGATGGAATCTCCCTTGGCAATTCGTTCCAGTCGCGTGACGACTTGCCTGGTTGACTGGCTTGGCTGGCTTGGCTGGGCACTGCTCACGGCTGTTCCGACGCTCATCACACTCTCCTGCAAGTCCGGCAAATGCCACCGAACAACTACCTGCTGCTATCGAAACTGCCCCAGAGTCATCCCGCCCTGCCGCCAGCTCCGTCCAAGACTTCAAAGACGTTCCTGTCGTCCTAAAACTGAGCCGATCGGTACCGCCGCCGTAACCAGCTTCGCACCCAAATTGCGACAATGTTGAGGACCGCGACGATTGTGATCAACAGCAAGGTGGTCGTAAAGACCAACGGCTTGGCCGCCTCACTGTTCTGACTCTGAAAACCAATATCGTAAACGTGGAATCCCAGGTGCATGAAGCTACGATCACCGTGCAAGAACGGAAATACAGAATCCAGTGGAAGCTCTGGGGCAAGTTTAACCGCACCCACGAGCATCAGCGGGGCGACTTCCCCAGCGCCCCGCGCCATCGCCAGGATCATCCCCGTCATGATTCCCGGCATCGCACGCGGCAGGACAATCCGGCGGATCGTCTGCCACTTGCTTGCACCACAGGCAAAGGACCCCTCGCGCATCGACTTGGGAACGGCCGAGATTGCCTCTTCGGTAGCGACGATGACCACTGGCAGAGTGAGCAACGCGAGTGTCAAACTGGCCCACAGCAGCCCCCCCTTACCGTATGTTGGATTCGGGAGATTCGCGGCGAACAGCACTTCGTCGATGGAAGCCCCGATGATGTAGCAGAAGAAGCCCAGGCCAAAGACGCCAAATACGATGCTCGGCACTCCGGCAAGATTGTTGATCGAAACACGAACGATCGAGACCAGCAGGCCCACCTTCGCGTACTCTCGCAGGTACAACGCGGCCAGCACACCGAACGGAGCCACCATCACCGACATGATCAGCGTCATCACAACGGTGCCCCAAATCGCGGGGAACACACCGCCGGCGCTGTTGGCTTCGCGAGGATCGTCCGACAGGAACTCCCACCAGCGGGAAAAGTACACGCCCAGTTTTTGCACCGTGTTCAGACGATTGGCCGGATATGCGCGAACGATGTCCGCCAGCTTCAGCGGATGCACGACACCGCCGGCCGTATCCATCCACAACTTGTAACGATCCTGCTCGGCGTTGAGTTCGGCAATCTGCTCTGTAATCGCAGCCGCTTCCTTCGCTGCATCGAGTTGCAGTTTCTCGTATTCCCGGATTGCCGCCTGACCGGCGTGGGGCAGTTGCTCGATCTGCGCTTCCAGTGCCTTGATCGTGGCGGCTGGAGCCTCGGCCGCCACTGTCAATTCCGTCTGTAGCGAAGTGAGTATCTTCCGAGCAGCGGTCGCCAGCCGAGAATCTGCTGCGGTCACCGCTAACACAGCCTGCACCTGCTCGACTCCACGTTGCGACTCTTCGTCGATTGCCAACAACTGTCGGCGTGCCTCAGCCAACTCCTGGGCGGGCACAAGCAGCTCCAGGTTTGTGTCGAGTTCGACCTCTCGGACGGCCAATCGCCCCTTTTCGACCACACGATTGATCTCGCCGATGGACCATTTTTCAAACTTCACTCGGCGGCGCCAAGCACCGCGAACCGCATCGTGGTACTTCAGAAATTGCTGCCAGGCCTTTTCCGAACCCGTAAAAACCTGCTCGACCGCTTGGACTTCGACTTCCGGTGAGAGTCCTTCTATGGGTCGCGTCGTCTCGTCCGGGAGGACAACCTGTAGCGAGTCGGCTTTTCCGCCGTTTGCAACAGTCTTTGCAAACGTGTTCGCTTCTTTCCAACGAACCTCCTGCAACCGGTCACGAAGCGATTTCAATGCGTCATCAAGGCTCTCGTCGCTCTCGCCGTCGATGCGGAACCGGTTCAGATCGAGAAACCGCACGGCAGAGGCCAACTTCTGTTCCTGCTCTGAAATCGGTCGTTGATTGCTGGTAGTGAACTTCTGCGGAATTCCGTAGAAACGCCCCCATTCGACACGTTCACATACAACAGCCCACTCGGGCAGCGTCTCAGACCCCGCTTCTACGTCTGACTTCGAGACCCAGTTGAAGTGAGTACTCGTCAGATCATAGTTGCCGGTCCGTAGCAGCCGGCGGACGTTCTCCCGCTCGCCCACAGAACGGCCCGAGGCCACGACCGCCGCGCCATCCACAAGGTCGGCGGCCCGGTCCGTGGAAGTCATTGTCTCGTCAGACATGGTCTGGTTGAGCCGCTCGGTCCGTGTCACTTCGCCCATCAGAGTCTGACCGTCGTCCAGCATCAATTTCACGACGGGTGTGGGCCAGAAGGTCAGACCTCCCTGAATGACGATCAACAGGACCAGCCCGGTGCTCATCAACACGGCAGTCACCAACGCGGAGGCCGTCAGCCAGACCAATGGTTCGCCCTGTGCAATCAGCGCGCTGCCGCCGGTCATCGTCCGACGACCGCGGCCCCGCCAACGTCCAGACGGCTTTTTAGCCGACGGAGCGGGCGACGGCATGGTGGTGCTGGCCTGGCTCATAGTTCATACACTCGTCGTCGAAACCGGATTCGCACGAATTCGGCAGCCGAATTGACGGCAAAAGTCATCAGAAACAGCGTCAACGCAGCCAGAAACAGGGTCCGGTAATGCGTGCTGTTGCGAACCGCCTCAGGAAGCTCAACAGCAATATTGGCCGACAGCGTGCGGAACCCGTTGAATGGGTTCCACTCCATAACCGGCGTATTACCGCCGGCCATCAGAACAATCATCGTTTCGCCGACCGCTCGGCCGAGACCGACCATCAATGCCGAAAAGAGCCCGCTCATCGCTGTCGGAACAACAATGCGGACAGCCGTCTGCCAGGGAGTCGCTCCGGCGCCCAGTGATGCCGAGCGCAAATGGTCGGGTACGGATGCCAAGGCATCGTCGGCGATCGTGTAGATGATGGGGATGACGGCAAATCCCATGACAAATCCGACGATCAACGCATTGCGTTGCACATAGGTTCCCAGAAGTCCGCCCCGCGGATCCCACCCGATCGTCGTCAACACAAACCCGAGAAGATAGCTCACGGCACAGGCTGCCCCGCAGGTCAGCACAAACTTCAACAAAATGCACCAGGCGATCGCAGACCGGTTCCAATCGTGCGTCTTCGCGCGGAACAGCGGATTCACGATCACCCCCGCGAAGGAGGCGGCCAACACACCACTCAGGGGAAGTAGAATGACAAACCAGCCACCAATACCGCTTCCGATTTGCCCATCAAGCCAGCGCACAAAATCGCCGGAGAATAGTACACTCTCAGCGACAGGGCCGGCCACTCGCGCGATGAGCACGCCGATCGGGATCGTCGCGATGACAAACAAGATCCGGTAACGCGACAACGACAACGTCAGCGTGTACGGCAGCAACTGCCACAAGTACGCCCCCAGCATCACGGTCATGGGGACCGCTGCGAAGGCTGCCAGGATACTGGGAACGCGATGCTCGACGAGCGGTGCGAAGACCAGTGCCGCCAGAAAGCCCAGGACAACACTGGGAAGGCTGGCCATCACCTCGATCACCGGTTTCACCCGCATCCGATTCCGCGGCGAGAGGAATTCGCTGGTGTAAATCGCTGCCAGCAATGCCAACGGTGCACCAAATAGCATTGTGTAGATCGTCGCTTTGACTGTCCCGAAAATCAGCGGCATCAGACTGAGCTTCGGCTCGAGGTCTTCACTGGCACCCGAAGACTGCCAGACATACTCCGGCTTGGAGTAACCTTCGTACCAGACCGGTGCGAACATCGCCGACCAACTGACTTCGGGATGCTTCGGGTCAAACCGGCTGAGTTTGAACGCTCCCTTTGATGCCGTGTACAGACCGTCGTCTTTGGGGGCCAGTCCAACGACGGCAACGGCTTCATCGGTGAAGGACGACTGTTGGTACATGGGCTCATCCGTCGTCACTTGGAACACGCACGTAGTACCATCCGCATACCCCGCCGCAACAAGACGGGTTCGAGCCGACATTCCAAGAGAAGTGACCGGAGACCTCGTAATCCGCGGCAAGTCGTGTGCCCGAACCATCGAGCGACCATCAGGAGTTGCGGCCTCTTCAGTCCGTGCCAGAAACCAGCCGCTCAGCCGTCCCTGGGAATCTCCGCAGACGATTGTCGAACGGCCTAGCAGGTAGTCGAGAGCCGTCACCTGCGCTTCGTCGTCAATCAGCGAATTGTCTTCGGCCAGTTGAATATTGTTTCGATCGCCCGTGACATACCGCAGCAGCTGGCCGTTCTTCCATCCCAGATACAGGCTATCACCCCGCGTCGAAAGGAGCAGAAAGCCGGGAGGCCCGCTGGCAGCCGTTTCGTATGTCAACGGGAACTGCTCGCCGATACTGTGGGTCGTTTCCTGCGTGAAGAGATTGGCCTTGCGCTCGACTGTGCAGAGTGCCGCTCGCCCCGCTTCCGTGACATAGGCGAACATCTGCTCGCTCGCTTCGGCCAGCGCACTGACGAGGACAATGGGCGAGTCGGTCACGCTCATCGCCGGTTGGAATTCGGCATCGACGCTCTGCAGGCGAAGTTGTCCCTGGCTGGTTCGGAGGATCACCCCGGACCCTTCATCTCCCTGATACACAACGGCCTGGCCTTCCTGCAATCCAGCCAGGTCGGCCGGTACGGTCTCGAATTCGAGGTACTGCGTGCGAAAATCGATGGTTCCCAGGCGGACCGTTCCGTCTTCAAACGCCGCAACCACCTGATCGCTGCCGACGACGGTTCCGACGGCAGTCAGCCCCCCGTCCACGAACAATGGATCGCGACGCACGATCTTCCCACCATCAATCGCAATGACCAGCAACTCGCCGTCCGGCATGAGTGCCCAACACAGTGACTGCGATTCGTCAATCTGAAATGCGATCGGGCGAACTCCATCCCAGGGAGACTGGAATTCGGTATTCGGTTCAACGGTCGGGCTCTGGAACAGCGGCAGAACGACCCAGACCAAGAACAATCCGACAGTCGACACAGCCGCAATCGTTCCGATTCCGCCGAAGCAGATCACAAGCTTGGCGATCACATCGATCACGCGAACGGAAAACCGGGTACGACGCTCGCGTCTCCTCCCGGTGAACGATTTCCCTTCAGCCATTTGCGTTCCAATTTCCGGCGTCCAACCTTCGAGAAGCAACTTCGCCCGGCAAGGTCACCCGGTAGTGCCTCGCTGTCAAGCCGTCCGGCCACAGACAGTGAAGTTCTTACTTCACACGATCTGCCGCGGGGTCTGGACGGCTGCTGAAGAGCGACCGAGTCTTTCGGCACCAACGAGACTCCACCCCTATCAGTCGTTAATGTTTACCATCATGAGAAACCGATCCGCCATCGCCGAAGTAATCGGAATGTATCCGTCCTTCAGGACGTCTTCCTGTCCCTGCCGGCTGAACACATACTTGATGAATTCACGACGAAGCGGGTCCAACTTGCTGTTCGGCTTGTGGTTCACTGTCAACAACAGGAAGCGGGCCAGTGGATAGTCGCCAGTGTAAGCATTGTCGGGCGTCGGTTCGAAGACCTTCTTACCGGGCGCGGACGCCAGAGGGACAAATCGGACGTCGGCTGTCTTGTAACCGATTCCACTATAGCCAATACCGAACATATCGCGGGCCACACCCTGCACGACGGACGAACTCCCGGGTTGCTCCTTAACCGAATCCTTGTAGTCCCCTTTACCGAGAGCGTGTTCCTTAAAGTAACCATACGTCCCGGAGGCGGAATTCCGACCGTACAGGCTAATCGGAGCATTCAAGAACTGCCCCGACAGTCCCAGTTGACCCCACAACGATATGTCGCTCGCATGGCCCAACTTGCGTGTCTTGGAGAAGATCGCGTCGACTTGCGGCAGCGTCAACGACTCAATGGGATTGTCTTTGTTGACGTAGACGGCCAACAGGTCGATGCTCGTCGGAATTTCTGTCGGCTTGTAGCCAAATTGCTCCTCGAA
>CALJUK010000661.1 GCA_937975745.1 uncultured Planctomycetaceae bacterium
TGCGAATCAGGCAGTTTACGCCGCCGGAACCCGCTACAGTGAAACGCAGCGCGCTAAAACCGGTTCATGGTGAGGTTGTCGACTCGCAACGTCCGGGAGAGACGACACAGCACACAGCGGCGGTGGATCTGCTTCGAGAGCGATCACCACGGACTTCTTCTCGGCGGTGACTCTGTGACTCCCGGCAGCCCGCCGCTGGGCCCGACGAGGCCGTTCACTCTCCCACTCATGTTCCGGTTGAGATCCAATCGATCGCCGCGACTTTCGGTGCCGTTCAACAACAACGCTGCCGCCGAGATTGCGCACGCCGCAGCCGAACTGGTCCCCGAACATGGCGATGAAGGAGCTCTGAATTCGAACGTCTCGCTTCGTCAGCGTCCAAGCGGGCACCGGCTGCCTCCCGGACTGCCACACAATTCCACAAGGCGAATGGGCCGGGACCGCGCCAGGATGATTTCGTTTTTTTATAGGCGCCGCCTACCCACATCGATAAGATGTCTGACATCTGACTGCTAACACATCTCGGGAAGAACTCCATGAACCTCCGGCTGAAGCCGATTCCGCGACGTTCGTCTGTCGACCAGGTCGTCGAACGAATTCGCGACGTCATCCAGCAGAAACAACTTACCCCAGGAGAACGGCTCCCCGGCGAACTGGAGCTCGCGGAACAACTGCAAGTCAGCCGGACGGTTCTTCGCGAAGCATTGGCAAGATTGCAGGGTCTGGGGCTCGTCGAAATTCAACGGGGCAACGGCACATTTGTCGCCGGCAAAGGCGGACTGGCCAGTTGCGTGCAACTCCTGCGGTCGGCGACGACGATTTCGCCGCGCGAGCTCCTGTCGTACGTCGAGCTCCGTGTCGCGATCGAAATTCAGGCCGTTCGACTGGCAGCCCAGCGGGCCGATGATGACGACATTGCCGAACTGCAAGAGCTTCTGACCGAACTCAACGCCATCGATCGTCCTTATGACGAACTCCTGGAAGTCGACTTCCGCTTCCACCGCCGCATTCTGCAGGCTTCAGGCAACCCATTGATGCAGAATGTGATGGAAGTCATCTAAGAATTCGTCGTGACGCAGATGGCCCGAACGACGGCATCACCACGCGAGAACAAACTGGGACGCAGTTTGCACCGCAAGATCTTCGCCGCCATCAAGGCCCACGACCCGGACTCTGCCGAGCACGCGATGCGAGAACATATGAATGTCGTCCTGCAACGACTTCCCCGGCAGAATGGTTCAGAGCGAAAGTAGAGTCGTGCCCCATCCCCACGCCAACGTGATCAACAGAACTTTCGGCCGAATTCGTTCGGCCGGTTACCTCGTACTGACCTCCACTGTGCTCTTCGGCATATCCGTTTCTTCCCATGCCGACGACAGTCCCCCGGACTTCGCAAAGCAGATTGCGCCCATCCTTGCAGAGCATTGCTTAAGGTGTCACTCGGAAGGCGATCCCCAGGGAGACATCTCGCTGGCCACCGCCAATGATCTCCGGCAAAGCGAATACATCGTTGCTGGCGATCCGGACGGCAGCTATCTGTTGCAACTCGTGATGGGCTCGGATGGGGAACCGCCAGCCATGCCGAAGGAGGGCAAACCGCTTTCAGCCGGACAGATCAGTCTGCTCCGCCGCTGGATCTCTGCCGGCGCTCGCTGGCCTCGGGAGATTGTCATCCGCGAGAAGTCGAAAGCCGACGAAAGCTGGTGGTCACTGCAGCCGCTGAATGCCGCTTCCCCCCCCGCATTGCAGCAAACTCCCGTCGGGTGGGACACCAACCCGATCGATGCGTTCATCCTGGAGCAACTGCGGCAGCGGGGACTTCACCCCAGCCCCCAAGCCGATCGGCGGACACTCATTCGTCGCCTATCGTTCGACCTGCATGGTCTCCCCCCCTCCCCCTCTGATGTCGACGCGTTTGCCAATGATCCGGACCCGCAGGCCTACGAGAGGCTGGTCGACCGTCTGCTCGCTTCACCCCACTATGGCGAGCAGTACGCTCGCCATTGGCTCGACATTGCCCATTATGCCGACACGCACGGCTTCGAACGGGACATGCGGCGGGACAATGCATGGCGATACCGAGACTACGTCATCGACGCCTTGAACATCGACAAGCCGTACAACCGGTTTCTGCAGGAGCAGATCGCTGGCGATGTCCTCTGGCCGGATGACGAACAGGCTGTCGTGGCGACGGGATTCCTTGCGGCCGGTCCGTGGGACCATGTCGGCCAGGAGGAAACGAAAAGTCCGGAACTCCGGCGGTCCGCCCGCTCGCTCGACTTGGACGACATGGTGACGCAGGTCATGACGGCTTGCGTGGCGATGACAATCAACTGTGCCCGTTGTCACGACCACAAGCTCGACCCGATCTCGCAGCAGGAGTATTACCAACTCCGTGCGGTCTTTGCAGGGGTTCGCCGCGACGACCGTATCACAAGCGCCACCGCATTGGAGCAGTACGAGGCCGATCGCAAACGACTCACTCGGCAGATGAATGAAGTCGAGTTCGAGATCGGTCGCCTTGAGGGCCGAGGGCTGAACCTGGCTGACATCGTCGGTGGCGGAAACGGTCTCGGGACGGGTGTCTTTCGCCAGGGAATCGATTCCCGCACCGGTAAAGTTCAGACACGCGATTTTGGCAAACTCGGAAACGTGGTCACCAACAAACTCTCCACCTCGGACTTCCCATTCGTTGATGGCGTATTCATCCCCGATGGCCAGGACGGACAGGCCAAGCTCCCCGTGACAACAACCGGACTGACTGTCACCGGACTGCCGACGACTTCTGGCGAGGCCTGGGACATGATTCGCAATGGACCTGTCGCCAGTCAGCACTCCCCCGAACTGGACGGCATCAACTTCACCGAAGACGGCCATACATTGCTCGGTCTGCACGCCAACGCCGGGATTACGTTCGATCTGGCAGCCATTCGGAATTCAAGCGGCCAGACGGTGACGCGTTTGACGGCCCAGCTCGGTTACTTTGGGGCTACGGGAGATTTTCGTGCCGACGCCTGGATCTTCGTCGACGGAAAGAACGTCGCAGAGTTTCGCCATCTGAAGCGAGCCGACGGCCTGCGGACAATTGACATCCCGCTGCCGAAAGACGCGCGATTTCTGACGCTGATCTCGACCGATGGAAAGAACGGCATCGGTCACGACCAGGTCGGTTTCGGCGATCCGTTGCTGAAGTCGGACACCGTTCCGGATCTGACCGCGGAAGATCAACAGCGATTGGCGGAACTCCGCGAGCGACTGCGAGACCTGACAGCACAACGGAACCGGCTTGGAACACCTCCTCGGTTCTTTGGTGTCGTCGCCGAGCAAAAAATACCGGAAGTCCATGTTCTGCGGCGGGGTGACCCGGAATCACCCGTCGGTGAACCGCTGAGTCCAGCCGCTTTGAGTGCCGTCAGCGAGTTAGCCCCCACGCTCGGGGATGTCGAAACGCCCGAAGGGGAACGCCGCGCCGCCTTGGTCCGCTGGATCACCGCTCCCACCAATCCGCTCACACCGCGTGTCATCATGAACCGGATGTGGCAGTGGCATTTCGGCCAGGGAATTGTAAGCACACCAAGCGACTTTGGGTTTGGAGGCGGGGCACCCTCGCATCCCGAATTGCTTGATTGGCTGGCGGCAGAGTTGCAACGCCGCAACGGGTCGCTGAAATCGATGCACCGCCTGATTCTGACCAGCGCGACTTATCGCCAGCTGTCAAGTTTTACCGCAGACAACCCGGCTGTGGAGATTGATGCAGACAACAGACTGCTCTGGCGACAGAACACGCGACGCATCGCAGCCGAAACGGTGCGCGACACTGTCCTGGCCGTCAGCGGAAATCTGAATTTGCAGCGCGGCGGACCGGGTTTCGAAGATTTCGAATACCAGGATGCCTACGCGCCCATCTACACCTACGTGACTGCCGACAAGCCGGCGCTCTGGCGGCGGAGCATCTACCGGTACATTGTCCGGACCACTCCCAACCGGTTTCTGACAACACTGGACTGCCCCGACCCGGCCAATCTGACACCGGTTCGCTCGACGACAACCACGCCGCTGCAATCACTGGCGCTCTACAACAACGACTTCATGCTGCAGCAGGCAGACGACTTCGCCAACCGTGTCCGACGCGCAGCGGGCTCGGACGTGACAGAACAGGTCCGTCAGGCATTCCGGTTTGCATTCGGCCGCGAACCGACAGCGCAGGAAATAAAACTCGCCGCCGAATTGATCCGTCGCCAGAATCTTTTCGTCCTCTGCCGTTCGCTTTTCAACGCGAACGAGTTCGTCTACGTCGACTGACGACGAGACGTGACGGCGGACAAGTACGAAGACATTCGTGCGGCGCAAAGATACGAAAACACAAAGCAGGCAATAACCATGAATCGACAGCGCGGCCAACGAGAATCGCGGAGTCTGCTCTCTCGCCGAGGTTTTCTGCAGACAGCGGGGGGAGGATTTGCCGGTCTGGCATTGTCGACACTGCTGGCCGACGAAAATGCGACCACGGCACATCATCTGGCGCGGGCTCGTCGCGTGATCCAGATTTTCTGTCCCGGCGGAATGAGCCAAGTCGACACGTTCCACTACAAACCGGTACTGGTAAAACGGGCCGGTAC
>CALJUK010000662.1 GCA_937975745.1 uncultured Planctomycetaceae bacterium
CCAGAACCTTCTGCGTTCCCTGAGAAAACGAGAAGAACGGATCCCACACGTAATCGATGTACCCCAGCTGGTACATGGCCAGATAGCGCGAGACGATCCAGCCGAGGAAGCCGGTGATGATCATGATCCACCGCTGCGGCCAGCTGGAAGGATTATATGTCCACCCCGGCGGTGTCGGCGGTCCCATCTGCATATACATGATCATGTTCGGCATGCCAGGAATCAGAATCGTCAGCGCGATGACGAAGGCGCCCACCAGCGTGTCGTTCAGGTAGGCACCGGCGGTCGGGGACCAGAAGAGGATTGGCGCGAACGTCAGCCAGACGCCGATGCCGCAACAGGTCCACAGGCTGATCGGCCGATTGGGAGTCAGCGATCGCCAGCCGAAGAACGTGAGCAGCAGACCGGCGACGACATCGCTGATAGTCATCAGGAGAGCGCGCAACTGCGTGTGCGTGCCGTCGGACCACCAGGCGCCGCGGCCGCCGCTGGGGTCGACCCAGATCGCTTCGTTCAGGTAGCCGAACGTAAACGGTGCCAGCGCCGTCCAGATCCCGAGCATCACCAGTGTCCAGTAGACCCACAGTGTCTGCCGGTGATGCATCTGCAGCATCTTCAGTCGATCTTCGTGGGACACTTCGTGGCCGTAACCGTGGTCCTGCTCTGCATCGCCCTGCGATTTACTGCCGCCATGATCGTGATCGGCCATTAAGTTCATGGGCTGGCTGACTCCTCGTTTTCCCATTTCCATCGAGACACGATCCCTGGACTTCACGGTCAGTTACAGGCAATGGAACGTTGAATGCGCCCAACGGCACCAGTTTCTACCCTCGCTCATTCGACTTCTTGCGACCACCGGTGACTCAACCAACAACGGGTCGGGAGATTTCCCAAGTGACTCTCGTCCGGTTCAGGTGTGGCGGGCTTCAGACGTCCCTCTGTTATCTGCTGCATACGAGACTTGCCCCTTATCTGGAGTTGCGATCGACGCCTGATTCAGGATTCTCCCGATACACAGGTTGCGGCACACGAGTAAACTCAGCTTCAGGTCGATTAGAGTTATGAATTCACGACGATTCGGCACATCAGCAGCGACTGACAATGGACATCAGGAATGAACAACGTTATGCGGTAGCCCCGTGTCGCAGGGACGTGTTCAGGGCGCGTTGTTCTTTTCGTCGACTCCTGGCCGGCGCGCTCGTTTTATCCCTGACGACGACCTCATTTGCTGCTCGTACGTCTCGTTGTGAATCCGACATGGCGTGTCAGCGTGCCGGTTCGGACTGTTGCTGCTCGGGGGCATCAGGTCGAGTCTGCGACATGAAGTGTTGTCGGCATTGCGACGTGCCTTCGAATCGCCCCATGCTGCCACCGTCGGCTCCGGACCACGATGGTGAGTTCTTTACCGGAGACAGGACCACGAAATTCGCTGCGGTACACGACAAATCATCGGGTCCACGACGTGCGCGCGGGGTGGCCCTAAATCTGGCGGGCAGTCACTCTCTTCAGTCGCTCTGCGTCCGATTCGACGATTGACGCACCATGACGCTATCGGTGCGCGCTGCGTGCGACGCATCGTGGCGTTGGCTTCTCATTGCGACGACTGACCTCTCGCCACTTCGTGTGGCACCGCCAAATCCGTCTCTGAAGCCCACTCTCCGTTCCGAAGGCGGGCGAAGAGGCGACGGAATGTTCGCTGCGACATGTGTCGCAGCGCAAGTCCACGTCACTTTTTCACGAGGAACTCTCAATGACTGGAACACCACACTCACACGAACGGAAACGACATTTCTTGAGTCTCGCGCTGCTGGCGACGCTGTTGGTCGCCGGGAGCGGTTTACTGACATTCTCAGTGGCCGCTGCACAGAAAGACGCAGCGGACAGCCAGGAGGGCGAATCGAAGATGGGGATGATGTGTCCCATGATGGCCGGCATGAAGGACCTCAAACTCCACGCCGACAGCCCACCGCTGCTTGCGGCACGAGCGGAAACTCTGAAATTGACCGAGGATCAACAACAAGAGCTGGACGCCATTGCCCAAGAGGCTCGCTCTCAGGCGCAGGAAGTTTTGACTGAACAGCAGCGTGAGCAACTCGGCGATGCATCAAAGGCTCTCTCGATGATGGAGATCGCCAAGCTGCGAATGAAAGAGAAGAAGTCCTCAGACTCATCAGAAAACATGTGCCCGATGTGCATGAAAATGATGAAGGAAAAGATGCAGGACAAGTCAGGATCGTCGAACTCCGATGATCGATCCAACTGAGCGACTGTCGGTTTCGGAGCCGTATGGATTCGCCCTCACTTTGAGGGGCGGTCCGTACGGCTCCCTTCTAATCATCCCGAATCGCATGAGAAGGAGAAGGTCATGAATGCATCAGAAGGACCAAGCAGTGGCGGGAGCACCGCGCGGGGGATCCTGATCGGCGTCCTCATCATGCTGGGCATACTGGCATTGCTGGCGGGGCTGATGTTTCTGGCAATGGGCCGCTGCCCGATGTGCGGAGGCATGATGACGGGCGGTTTATTGCCGCTCGAATTCCAGCAGGTCGAACGGCAACCGTTGACACAGAGCATCGACAGAATGCGCCCGATCGCGTCGGCGGAGGGAGGTTTCGGAAACAATGTCTGAAGACCGGACTTCTTCTTACTGGGCCCGCTGGCTGCTGATTCTGTGTCTATTGCTTCCACTTATCGCCGTTCTTCTTCTGCCCGGAGGGACGACGCTGACGGGTGGGCTCTGGTTCTGGCTGATCCTCCTGATGTGTCTGTGGATGCTTTGGATGATGCCGCACGAACCGGGACAGGAACCGCTTGCAGACAATGTGCAGGCAGGTCCGCACATGCTGGCAGACGAGCATCTCCCAGAGTTGATTCGGCAACTGATGGACGTGCGAGTTGCCACAGAGGACCAGGGAGTTCTCCTGTTTCGAGGTCGGATGAAAATGCCGGCCGCTTCCGCATTGGAGCGGCTGCAGTCAGAGTTGCCGGCTGACACCGTTCCGATGTTGCAGCCCGACGAGCAGTGTGGCTCGGCCATTCTCCTGCTTCCACGGGACATTGAGCAGCAGGCACTGGAACGTCCGACGCGACCATGGATTCACTGGCTCTTGTTCGGCCTGACGTTCCTGACCACAACCTGGGCCGGTGCGCTCCATCAGGGGATCAATCTGCTCCACGAGCCGGAAAGTCTTGCGGTTGGCCTGCCTTACTCCCTCGGATTGCTGCTGATTCTCGGTGTCCACGAGCTGGGGCATTTTTTCACTGCGAAGCATCATGGGATCAGGGTGACGCCGCCGTTCTTTATTCCGGTCCCGTTCGCTTTGGGTACGTTCGGTGCCTTTATCCAGATGAAATCGCCGACGGAACATCGTCGTGCACTGTTTGACGTCGCTGTCGCCGGCCCGCTGGCCGGGCTTGTCGTGGCGGTCCCCGCCCTGTGGCTTGGACTTGAGAACTCCGCCGTTCTTCCCCCTGATCCCGAAGCCACGCAGAGTCTGGTGGGCGGGACATCAGTCGGGTCGTCCCTGCTCTTCGCACTCTTGGCGAAGCTCGCGCTCGGCGATGTGCTCGAATTCGGTTATCAGTTGAAACTCAGCCCGCTGGCATTCGCTGGCTGGCTGGGACTGCTCGTCACGGCGCTCAACCTGCTGCCCATTGGACAGCTCGATGGTGGCCACATCGCACGGGCCATGTTCGGTCGTCGTGTCGGCGAGATCACCAGCAGCGTGGCCATGTGGTCGCTCTTTATGCTCGCCATCTTCGTCTGCCCAGGCCTATTGTCCTGGGGGGGCGCTGTGTTTTTCATTGCTGGGCGCGGAACGCCGCCTCTGGACGACATCACGCCACTTTCGCGAGCAAGACGGGGATTGGGCTATGCTACGTTCCTGATTCTGGCACTGATTCTGATCCCGCTCCCGCATGCATTTTGGCACGCTGCAGGGATCTATTGCCCTTATCTTTGAGTTCGTCTCGAAACCGTCGGACGGATGACTCGTCGAATCTCGCTTCCCCAAGATCGTGAAGGTGCGAATCGCACCGAGATACGGATCGACGAATCAGCGTGATGCCCACTGGCGACACACGCCGAGAGTCGCCAGTGGAATCACGATCATCTGCAAAACGGGCGTTAAGCCGACCTGCACGACGGGCACGAGCGGCATCCCTGCGTAGGTCCAGCGATGAACTGCATGGATAGCCCATAGCTCGAAACTGACGGCGAGCAGCACACCGACGATCACTGGGACAATCCATGTGGCCGGGTGGGAGTAGGCCTGCCGTTTGCTGAGCCAAGATGAGTCCCTGTGCACGACCGCCAATGTGCCGTATAGCGTCAACATGAACAGCATATCTCCCGTAGCGGTCGCCTTCAGGCACATGAGGAAGGTTTCCCGAAACGATGCATCGCTGGATTCGAACAGAGGCATCTGAGCGACTTCCCAGGCGAGGTGCAGGAGAAAGCTTGTGGCGAAATACAGGAGAAGGGCGACAACCGGCCTTCGTTCTTGAGGAGTGTTCATCAGGTCACCGCCAGCAGTGGATGCAGGATCGCGACGGACGAGCGTCCTGATCATGACGAGTTCAATGGCTGCTCGCAGTTTGCCACATGCGAGCAGATCGAG
>CALJUK010000663.1 GCA_937975745.1 uncultured Planctomycetaceae bacterium
CGCGCCGGATCCGACGGCAGAACTCGCAGCCGACCGACTCCAATGCTCGCCCCCACTCCAAGCCCGAAAACGATCGCGGCATACAGGCAGGCACGCCGTCGGCTTCCTCGCGGTGACGTCTCCTCGGCGGAGTCTCGCCAGAGTGCAAGCAGTCGTTGTCCCCACCGGGCACATCGGCCGGCAGAGGATGCTCTGTCTCTGGCCCGGCGCCGGAAGAACCAGGGGGCAACCAATAACCACGGGACGAAAGCGGTTGTGTCGACGTTGACGTTGAAGAACCAACCGAAGATTCCCCCGGGAGAACGCAGACTGTCGAATAGCCTGCTCGATTCAACCGGCAGGACGATCAAGAGGGCCAATCCCCAGGCGAGAATCTGCGCACCGCTCAGCCGAACGATTTTTGACGGTTCTCCAGCGGATTCTGCGAGCGGATCGTCGGCCGCTGGTTCTGGGCCGACAGGTTTTCTGCTCGTGGTTCCGCTCGATCGGGAACGGCGTGAACTAGCATCATTCATGCGGAATCTGGTTTACCGGGCGGCGTTCCTGGCGGAGCTGGCCGCAGGAATCGAGCGAGCGGTTATGTCGGTTTTGCGGTTTGAATCGCGTTCAGTCTAGCGATTGATTCGAAGTTCAGACTTCTGTCGGACGGAACCGCCCCATCCTGGTGGACTTCGGGGTGGCACCGCTTGACGTGTCGGCGACGCTTGCATGATACTCGAAAGATGCGACGGGGCGAAGTTCCGCGCGCTCAGCCCACCGAACTAAGATTGCGTTGCGTCACTGGGGAAGAAATGCGACAGGTTGCACTGATCACGGGAATTTCGGGTCAGGACGGATACTACCTGGCCGATTTTCTCCGGGCGAAGGGTTACGAAGTGCACGGACTACTTCCGTGTCGCGCACCCGGAATTGGTGAGCCCGCAGAAAAACTGCACTACGCCGACCTGTCCGACGGGACCAATCTGCAACGGCTGCTCGCAGAAATCCAGCCGGACGAAGTCTACAATCTGGCCGCACAAAGTCACGTCCGTTTGTCATTTGAGCTTCCCATTTACACGGGCGATGTCACGGGCCTGGGTGTTCTCCGACTGCTCGAAGCCATTCGGATCCATCAAGAGACGACGGGCCACCAGGTCCGTTTTTATCAGGCTTCATCCAGCGAAATGTTCGGGAAGGTGACCACGCCCCGGCAGAACGAGGCGACACCGTTTCATCCTCGCAGCCCTTACGCGTGTGCCAAAGTTTACGCCCACTTTCAGACGATGAACTACCGCGAGGCGTACGGCCTATTTGCCTGCAGCGGGATCCTGTTCAATCACGAGTCGCCCCGCCGCGGTGAAGGGTTTGTCACGCGCAAAATTACTCGGGCCGCTGCACGGATCAAACTGGGACTGCAGAAACGGTTGACGTTGGGCAATATCGACGCGAAGCGGGACTGGGGATTTGCCGGCGACTATGTCGAGGCGATGTGGATGATGCTCCAGCAGAAGGAAGCCGACGACTTCGTCGTGGGGACTGGCGAGACACACTCGGTTCGGGAGTTTCTGCAGCTGGCATTCGATCGTGTTGGTCTCGACTGGCACGACTTCGTCGATTTCGATCCGCAATTCATGAGGCCGAGCGAAGTCGATCTCCTGTGTGCCGACGCGACCAAGGCCCGAGACACGCTTGGTTGGACGCCGCAGGTATCGTTCGCCGAATTGGTTGAGATGATGACCGATGCCGACCTGGAACTGGCGGAGTCCGAACTCTTGCTGCAGCAAGCCCGCACCGAGAGCACCTAGCTCTCCAGGCCAGGCGGTCAAGGAGGAGTCCCGTGGGCGGATCCGTCAACATTGTGTTTCGCCTGACTGCCGTCGCGGCTGCACTGTTTATCGTGACGATGTTCGCGTATCTCGTCTCGGCATTGTCGGGTGATTCACGGCAGGCGGACGGCTCGCAGGACCAGGTTTTTGGCGTGGTCCTGCTACTGGAGGCGGCCGCGACAATCGTCCTGGGTGTGCTCGCTATGGCGTTGGACCAACGTCAGTCGCGCCGGATCAAGTCGGAGGCAACTTCGCCGTCGAGACAGCGTACGGCGGACGATGTTAAATCGACGGAACCATCGAACAGTTAGTTCGAAGATCGATTCCACTGGCCGACTGGCAACTCCCGCAGGACTTGGCTACAAGGACCAATGGGCTGCGCGATTGCCGCGCGGCGGTTCGGCTGTCACCAGGTGGAACGGGGAGGCCTCCCCCGGATCGTTATGTCGGAATCGATCAAGCACCAGATTGAACGCCTGCGGTCGGAAATAGAACATCACAACCGCTTGTACTACGTCGAGGCGGCTCCGGAGATTTCGGACCGCGAGTTCGACGCTTTGATGCAGCAGCTGCAGAAACTCGAGCAACAGCACCCCGAGTACGATCGCCCCGATAGCCCTTCGCACAAAGTCGGCGGACAACCGATCTCAGGTTTCTCCACGGTCGCTCACCGCGTCCCGATGCTGTCGATCGACAACATTTACGATGTCGAGAAGCTCCGCGAGTTCGACGAGCGCCTCAAAAAAACTCTCGACGAGGACTTCCAATACACCGTCGAATATAAAATTGACGGCGTGGCGTTGGCATTGGTTTACGAAAACGGGCATCTGGTCCGCGGAGTGACACGGGGTGACGGCGGGCAGGGTGATGATATCACCGAGAACGCCAGGACGCTCGGCGGTGTTCCCCTGCGATTAGCCAGCAATGACCCGCCAGCTGTTCTGGAGGTCCGGGGCGAGGCATTCATCCTGAACTCGGATTTCGCCCACCTGAAAGCCGGGCAGATCGAGCGGGGGGAAGAGACGTTCGCCAACCCCCGCAACACAACAGCCGGTGGTCTCAAATTGCTCGACCCCCGCAAGTGCGCGCGGCGGAAGATTCGCTTTATCGCACATGGTTCTGGCTTCATGGAAGGCGTCGACTTTGACACGCACGTGCATCTGCTCGAGGCTTTACGGAGCTTTGGTATCCCCGTGACTCCGGATGTCAAAGCGTTCGATTCACTGGATGATGTGCTCGTACAGGCCGAGAAAATGATGGACAATCTGCACGCGCTCGACTTCGAGGTTGATGGGCTGGTCTTCAAGGTCAACCGGTTCGACCAGCGCGAACGGCTGGGCCATACGAGCAAAAGCCCTCGCTGGGTTGTCGCTTACAAGTGGGAAAAATACGAGGCCGTGACCCAGCTGGAGACGATCTCGTTTCAAGTGGGCAAGACAGGAACTGTGACACCCGTGGCGCATGTGACACCGGTCGAAATTGCCGGCACCACAGTGGCCCGGGCCAGCCTGCACAATCGCGACGAAATGGAACGCCTGGGTGTGAAGATCAATGACTGGGTGGTCGTCGAGAAGGCGGGCAAAATCATTCCTCACGTCGTGCGTGTCGAAGAGGAACGGCGGACCGGAAACGAGCAGACGGTCGATTATCCCACGGAATGCCCGGTGTGTGGGACGGGTGTCGTGCGCGACGAAGAT
>CALJUK010000664.1 GCA_937975745.1 uncultured Planctomycetaceae bacterium
AAGCGGTTTCCATCGAGACTGAACTCGACGTCAAAGATTCGGCCCGTCATGCCCGGGTAGCTGCGAATCAGGTTGGCATCGTCACCAATCTTGCGGGCTGTCTCGCGGTAAATCCGGTAAATCTTGGGAACGCCGTCCGCACCACCGATCACGATTTCGTCCCGGTCCGGATGTCGATTCAGAGAGCCGATGCCCCCCTTCAGCGCACCAGGCGTGATCGACGTAATGTTGTCGATGAACCTCTCGGTCGCGACCTCGGTCAATTTGCACGTCATATCGCGGCCGGCCGACATCAGGTGCGAGCTGTCCGTCGAAAAGTCGGTCGCCAGAACCCAGTCGTTGTGCGCTCCCTGAAAAAGCACCTGCTCGCCCGTCTCAGCATTGATGGCACGAACCGTGTTGTCGGTACAGCCGAAGGCGATCAGTTTTCCATCGGGCGACCAGCTTCCCCCGTAGACTGTGTCAAAGGTGACTGGGACGGAGAGTTGCAGTTTCCGTTCGGCGACATCCCAAATCTGGACTTCGCCCATCCGGCCGGGAAGACCGCCGGTCACCGCCAGCCACTTGCCATCGGGCGAGAACGCAACCGTTTCGATTCGTTCCGAAAGCCCAACCAGACGAGCCAGCAACTCTGAGCCGTCCGGCTTCAGCAGCAGAACTTCATGAAAACCGGCGACTGCCAGCATATGGCCGTCCGGCGAATAGTCGAGAGATGTGATGACGGGCGGCCGGGTGTAGACCGGCGGGTGATCCATGTCGTACCGGGCGATGGCCCCTTCTGGCGTGTCGTTCGCGGCTCCGTCTCGGATCCAACGGGTAATCAGCTCAAGTTCCCGTTCGGACAGCGCGGGCTTGTTGGGCGGCATTGCCGCCTTCCCGTCGGCCGGAGTGATCTGTGCGATCAGATGACTCTCTTCCGGCTTGCCAGGAACAATGGCCGCCTGGTCGCTCTCACCACCGGTCAACAACGACTTGTGGGCGGTCATTACATACTGTCCGCTGGCGCGAGCCGGCTGGTGACAGCCCTGACAATTCGCCTGGAAGATCGGGCGAATATCGCGATAGTAGCTCACTTGAGTTGACTGCGCCGTCGACGGTTCGTCGGCCCCGTACAGCGACGGGAACGGCGACGTGGCCCCGATTAACAGGACAGCCCACACAGCGCCGCGAATATGGCGAAAAGCCATCTGGTGACCTCCGGTTCCAAGATGCCTCGGCCAGCGCGGCCCGCATTGAGACGAATCTCCAGCGGAAGCCAGCCGGCAGGTTTGGGGCCTGGAGGTGAGTTGACAAGGCCAGCGGGCATTTGCCTTCAAGGGGCAATGCTTCTGCTGGGCAAACCTACCGGTTGTCCTCACCACAGGCCGGATCCTCTCGGGATCGCAAGACCAAGTTGGTACGACAACGCCGGTCCTCCGCTCCGCAGGGAACGGGGTAGCCAGGTCTCGAAGTCTGGCAGGCGGGAATCTACGATTCGCAGGGGGCGAATTGCACTCCAAATCACCTATCGAGGCTACCGACCCGCTGCCTGGTTCGCAAGGGCAAAATCGCCGCCTACGCTGCGCCGAGAGACTTCCTGACTCATTCCGCGAGCATCAATGGACAGAACCGCCGAGTACTCAAAATAGCTCGTCGGCCTGAATTGAAATCGCTGCTACAGGTCTTCTGGTCGGACGGGGCGATCCTTGGAGATCACGTCAGGACCTTTGCCGGCCCTCTTCTCGTAAAAGCCGTCACCCGCCTTGACGTACTTGGTGAAGCCAAGTTTCTCAAGCTTCTTGTCATCGCTGACGTTCCGGTGCATGGCACCGTCAGACCATTGCCCTCCGATTGCCACCGGCAGAATCACACGGCGGACTGGCTGGCCCGACTCGGGGTGTTCGGTCAATGCTGCCTCGCTGATCCGCTGGACGACTTCGAAACGCTCGCCTCCGGTCCCATCCGGCAGGATGACTTCATAGACGTAAGTGGGCATGGACTGTTCCCTCGCTCCCAATTCAACAGCAAGGCTGATGGCAATGCTCGACTTGCCAAGTCTTCGAGGAATTCCGCCGGATCAGTGACCGCAATGGATTAAGAGACCGGCGAACGGACTTCACGCGACAACAGAATTTCGGGACAGCGAATTATACCCCCCAGTCGGAGGTCCGTGCACTGCCAACAATCGAGTCGGGTGGGCCTCTGCCACACCGACGTTCTCCCGCCACTCGCTTATTTCCCGTGAGCCCATAATCCGGACTGACCGTGTCGGGAAAACAGCCCCCACCGACTCGCTGCCTCCTGTTAACGATCGGCAGCAAGTTAACAACGCATACTGCATTTTGTTTCCTGCCCGAAACAGCTGGCGGGCCGCGCGGGCCGTGGATCAGGAAAGTCTCGGACGAGTGGAACAAATTCACTAATTATCAATGGACGAGGTATTCGGCCAGCGGTACGATCTCCGGGCTAATAATGATTCTGTCGTGAGATCGTGGTGTATTGTGAACTCTATCGTGTCGTAAGACGGCAAGAGACTTACCAAGGAACAACTCGATGAAGTCCATCTCAATTCCTGCCCTGCTCCTGATGATCCTGGCGGGCCTCGGCGAGACGACAACCGCCGGAACCCTGACATTCGACGAAGCCACCGCCCAGAACGTCGGCAGTTTTCTACACATCAATGGCGGTGCCAACGTAGGCGGGGTGACCCTGAGTTTTTTCCAGAACGTCGATACCTACGGTGGAACTTCGAACCCGGTGGCAACCTATGGCGTGGCGGCACCCGTTAACTTTACTCGCGGCAGTGGCAATGTCCTGCAAGCCGATGGCAATGGAATCCTGACGCTTGGCTTTCAACCAACACTGAATGTCTCGTTTGACCTCTTCACCGACGGTGCCTATAGCGAGTCAGGCGGGGTGAAGTTCCATTACTCCGGCGACATCAAGCAAACCATCCCAGTCAGCGCCTCAGCCGGCAATCAGTTCTCGTTCTCGTACTCGGGAACCGAACTTGTGAACAATGTCGCGATCCGCGTCTACAACAAGACGAGCGACTTCTACATCGACAACTTCGTCTACGGCGACAATGGCCCGGCTGTTCCCGAACCATCGTCCGCACTCTTGTGGGCTGTGGGGGGAACTGCCCTTCTGCTGGGTATGCGTCGCCGCAACCGTTCGTTGTCGTAACGAGCCCGCATGGAATGGGGTCCACGACGACCGGCCGGCCTACTCGCTCCGCCGCCGTCGCTTCTGCAGGGCCAGCGTTTTCCTCGCGGCAGGACGATAGGCGCGGAGCATCTGATCCGCATCGCGGTACCGCTTGCGAGAGTTGACTTCCAACGCCTTGCGGAGAACGTCCATAAGATCCGGATGCAGCCGCTGCTTCAAGCGGGAATGCCCCGGGCCAGGCCAGGGAAACGGCCACTCGGGCAGAGTTCCACTCAACATGCGGTAGAGCACCAGCCCCAACGAAAAGACGTCCGATCGGAGCGATGGCCTGCCGAGTGCCTGCTCGGGCGCCATGT
>CALJUK010000665.1 GCA_937975745.1 uncultured Planctomycetaceae bacterium
GCCTTTCTGAAGCCAACGGCGACGGCAGTGACTGCAAGGAGGCCGATCAGGCCGAACGCGACGGCCAACAGACTTTCGGCAGGTGTACTCATCGCGGATGGTAGCGAAGACTCGTCAGTCAGCGTCCGGACGCGGATGGGATTCGTATAGAACAGTAGATCAGAGTCGTTTTCCATCACACGTCGGCCACGGGCTCGGATGACGAGACCTCCGGTCGGAACGGTCAAAGTGACCGAGACTTCGACCTTGTTGCTCGCCGGGACCTTCTGCAGCAGCGAGCGTGTGCCGTCCGATTGCACAACGATCAATTCGACTTCGTCAATGCGATTGGTTGCCCCGGCCCAGTCTTTCTCCGGCACGATGGCGGACAGCTTGACCCGGATGATGGAGTCGGCCGGGACTTCGATTGCTTCGCCGACGATTGCGGACCGGGGAAGTCCTGGAGCGTCGACCTCGAGTTCGACTTCGCGCGCGATTCGTCCCAGGACTCCAAAGTACGAGCCGGCCTGCAATGCCTGCAGAACTCCTTCCTCGGTGCGTGTCGGCGCGTAGATCCACGTTTCTGAAAACTGACCCGGAAGATAGTCTTCGGCATTTGCCGTCTCTTCCGCAGCAAATCCGGACGACGCGGAAGCTCCCCAGACATCTGTATCTTGTTTCAGGAGTGTGTCCCAGACGCCTCCCACTACGGCGACAGCAGGATCCCAACGGTCGATCAGTGGGGTCGGCTTGGGGTAGGCGCCGGGTTGATCGGCGGCTTGATGTCCGGGGCTGCCAGAGAACCCGGCATAGGCACCGTCAGACCATTTCCAGCGTGTAATCTGATCCGTCAGTAGTTCGAGTGACTCACCGTGGCGGCTGGGGGCCAGAGAGATAACGACCGGCGAGACGCCGTCTTTCTGTGTGTTGCTCAGCCAGCGCAGAGCTTCTTCGGCCTGTTCGCGCGAACTCTCCTTCGTTCCCCAGTCGTCGAACCGCGCGCGAAACTCATCAAGGGTGAAGAATTCGCCAGCACCGGGTGGGAAGAGGACGATGGCCTGCTGGTCCCCCCGGCTGGGGGGAACGTTCCATTCCAGTCCTGAGAGAATCACCAGACTGGGGCGGAGTTCGCGGGCGGCCGAAATGGCACGGGAATACCCCTCGCCATGGGCAGAAAACTCTTGTCCGGCGTTGTCCGTGACCGCAATGACATCGCAGCCGTTCGCTGCGGCTTTGCTGGCAAGCTCATTCATGGAGAGCCCGCCTGTCGAGAAGTGGGTGTGCAGGTGGAGATCGGATTTCAGCCAGACACCTTCATCGGCCCACTCGATTTGGCGAGTAAATCGACCACGTGGCGCAACGTCACCACTGCCACAGCCGGTCGGCAGCAGGGCCAACACTGACAGCAGAGTGTAAGAACAGCACAGAAGAATGCTGCGAAAGTGCATGGTTTCAGTCAGTCGTTTGTCCGGTTTCTCGTCGGTGCTCCGGACGAGGGTCCACCGCGTGTCTTGTGGTGCTCAACTGTCGGGGAATTCCGCCACATTCGAATTACTCTGTGCGGGAGACGCAACTGCAGTCGGCAGAATTTCTAACTCGGCGAAGACCAGGCGATGGTCGGAACCGTTTGTCGAGCCGGTCACCGACCTGGTCGGTCGCCAGTGCCGATCAGTAAGAATATGGTCGATCCGCACCCACGGAAGTCCGTTCGGCCACCCGGGAACACCGAAGCAGGGGGCCGTGTAGCCGTAACCAAAACCGCATTGGTCGAAGGCAACGGTCCACTGACTCCAGTACTCGCGAAAAATGCCTGATGTGGTGGGCATATTGAAATCTCCCAGCATCAGAACGGGAAGTTCTCCCTGCGAGTCGGCGACGACTTGGCTGAGGATTTCGGCTTCAGTCTGCCGCAGGATTGTGTTCTTGCGAACGAAATGCTGCCAACTTCCGTTCAGCCACGATCGGACTCCACCGCGCATCAGCATCGGCCGTGCCGTCTGCAGATGGGTGTTGCAGACCAGGATGGGACCGGTCGGAAGTTCGACCCGAAACAGAACCACCGTCCGAACCGGATCGTCGGCACGGCTTGTACCACACGCGTCGGGTAACGAGAGCCAAGCCAGAATTCACCGTGGCGAGCGGAAAACCAGTCGGCGAAGTTGTGAGCCAGCGCTCCTCCATCGTGCGTCGACTCCTGCAACGCGACCAGGTCGGGCGCCAAGCCGCGAACTTCAGCCACGGTGGTGTCAAAGTCACCGGTGAAGTCGGCAACATTGCACGATATCACACGGAGTGTTGCCGGCAGCGGAGTGCGAGGCGCGCCGTCAGCTGTGGGCGTGGTCTCGGAGTCCACCACGATTGTGGCCGATGAAGCAGA
>CALJUK010000666.1 GCA_937975745.1 uncultured Planctomycetaceae bacterium
TCGTCCCAGAGTGCTGTCTCACCCCGCCCGATCCCGCAGCACGGCAATGCCGCAACACCCAAGGCCCAGGCAGGGAAGCCACACATGACATCTCTCCCGCAACTGGTCATGGTCCTGTTGTCTGCGGTCCCGGGTGCATCGGACGCAGTCATTCTCGATTTCACGGCCACCTGGTGTGGCCCCTGCCAGCAGATGAGCCCCATGATTTCGCGGCTCGAAAGGCAGGGCTACCCGATTCGCAAAGTCGATGTCGATCGTGAGCCGGAACTGGCCCGTCGATTCGGCATCCAAAGCATCCCGGCATTCGTGCTGGTGGTGAACGGAAAAGAAGTCACCCGCCTTGTCGGAGCGGTCTCCGAAAGCAAATTTCGCGAAGCACTCATCGCCCGGATTCCCACGGCAGAATCGGCCAACATTGCCCAGGCCGACGGCCTGGAAGAGCCTCGCCCGCCGCTCCGCTCCCGCGATCACCTCGAACGGCCCGAACAGCAGAAATCGATCCAGCTGCCGGTCACCGAAGTCGCCGAGACAGCCGACCGCGGAGCCCCGTTTCGACTCCCGTTTTTCGGCAAGCGTTCTGAACCGAAAGAAGAAGCGCCCCCCGTTGTCCGGGCAAAGCATGACGGTCTGGAAGCTCCAGTCGCCGTCGCCGAGCAGAATCGTCCCCAAGCGGCCAGCACTCGAATTCGCGTGGTGGACGGCGAGGGTGTGAACTTCGGCAGCGGCACGGTGATCGCCAGTCGGCCCGGGTGGAGCCTGGTTGTGACCTGTGGGCACATCTTCCGGCAGCTCACGAAGGACTCGCGGATTGAAGTCGACCTGTTCATCGATGGTCGCAGCGAAACGTTTGTCGGCAGCGTCGTCCAGTACGATCTCGAGGCGGACGTTGGGCTGATCAAGATTCCGACCGAAACCGCATTCCCGTCAGTTCCGCTGGCAGATCTTTCCAACAGACCGACCGAAGGTGCCGCTGTCTGCAGCATTGGTTGTGGCGGGGGAGAGCCGCCGCCACGTCAGGATTTGACGGTGACTTCTTTGAACCGCTATCTGGGCCCAGCGAATATCGAATGCAGTGGAGTTCCGGTGCAGGGGCGCTCCGGCGGTGGACTCTTCAACCCCGATGGCGAACTGGTCGGCGTCTGTGTGGCAGCCGATCCGCACGATCGCCGCGGCCTGTATGCCGCGCTGTCCTGCGTGGACGAACTGCTCGATCGCTGCCAATTGACGGAAATTGTCCGGGCTGACAGTCCAACGCGGATGCCGGTCGCGACGGAATTCGCTGACAGCGAACCGTCCCGCTTCGAGAATGCTTCTCGCACCGAAGTTCCAGCGGACTTGCCGGCACGTCCGGTGGGTGATTCAGGTCGAGTTCCTTCCGGATGGTCGATTGCCGGTGAACAGACCGACGCGGCCGAGACGCCGAACACACCGCCAGTCGGGGTTGAGCGTTCCGCTGGTTCCGAGTTAGACGCACTGCTTGCGACAGTTGGCGACGCCGAGGTGGTCTGCATTATTCGGCCGCGTAACCAACCGAACGCCCCGAGCCGTGTTGTTGTCATCAATCGGGCCAGTCCCAAGTTTGTCTCGTATCTGACCGGCGAAGTGGCCGACGACGATCAAGGAGTCGCCGGCACAACGACCGGCCTGCAGCCAGAATCGGTCGGTGGTACGACGCCTCCCGTCCCTTCCCGGAGTCGAGAACAGATGCAGCCGTCGATGCAGGAAACATCGCATCGCGTGAATGGCTCGGCTGATTCCGGTTATGGGCACTCGGAAGCGGACCGGCTTGCAGAACCGACCGTCGAGGAGGTGAACTCGTTGCGATCGGCTCTGCCGTCGGCCATTCGTCCGCAGCGCTACCAGCGGTCCCGTTAATCGGGGCGTTCGGTTTGCGTTGTTCTACTCGCGAGTCGATCCAGAGAGACTCGCCGGGGACCAACTAGACTTGATTTCGCGTTTCTTCCATAATGCCCGGCGTTGGAACCCATCGGAGTCGCGCGCGTGGCGAGGATGTCGTTCGCGCGAAAAGCTGCCGTTTGCCTGCCGTTGATAC
>CALJUK010000667.1 GCA_937975745.1 uncultured Planctomycetaceae bacterium
CGTCAAACCCGGCTAAACACCTGACGCCAACGAGGACACGTAGCGGCCGAACAAACATCGTTGAGGACGTTGGCTCGCGAAACACGTACTTCGCTGGTCCCCTCTGGTGTATCGGGTGGTCGAACATCATGGCAAAGCGAACGGCATGGATACGACTTCGATCCATGCCGTCCGCGTCGTCAGAGACCAAACGCTGCAAACTAGAGCGAGCTGGGCCTACAAATAGCAGTTTCCGGCGGCGTCACCCGCCTGATTCTGAGCGGCGGGGTTGATCCCCGCCGTTCCCAATACTCGCGCTCCCCCCGCAATGCGGACTAGGCCTCCGATTCGTCCGGATGTTCGTACGCCGCGATGATCTTGGCCGCCTCGTGAGAGGGAACCGGGTCGTAGTGGCTGAATTCCATTGCGAATGACCCCTGCCCGCCCGTCATACTGGAAAGCGCGCGCGAGTAGGTCATCACTTCTCCCAGCGGGACCTTGGCACGAATGACCTGCTGGCCACCGGGAAGCAGGTCCATCCCTTCGATATGACCGCGGCGTGTGTTCAAGTCGCCCGTAATGTCCCCCAGTTTGTCTGCTGGAATCGTGATTTCCAGACTCACGATCGGTTCGAGCAGTGACGGGTGGGCTTGATTAAAGACTTCGCGGAAGCAGGCGCTGCCGGCAATCTTGAAAGCCGTTTCGTTGCTGTCCACCGGGTGGTCCTTCCCGAAGAAGACTTCCGCCACCACGTCCTGGACCTGCGAACCGGCGATGACGCCCCGGCTCATCCGATCGACAACTCCCTTCTCGACTGCCGGGATATACTGGTTCGGAATCGACCCTCCCGAAATTCGGTCGACGAAGGCGAAGTTCAGTTCCGGGTTGTAGTGATAGCTGCGAAGGTTGGGGAACCGGTCCTTGATAAAATACTCTTCCGGGTCAATCCCCTGCGGCAGATGCGACACTTTCAGATGCACTTCGGCGAACTGGCCACTGCCGCCGGACTGCTTCTTGTGGCGGTAGTGCCCCTCGGCGGTCCCTTGACACGTTTCTCGGTAGGGAATCTTGGGGGCGTGCGTGACAATGCCGACCTTATCACGTTTCTGCAACAACTCCTGCACAATGGTCAGGTGCAGTTCACTCATGCCGTTCATGACCATTTCTTTGGTCTGGCCGTTGCGGCTGATGCGGAATGTCGGGTCTTCCTCTTCAATCTTGTGCAGCGCACCGGAGATCTTCTGTTGGTCCGCGCGACTGGCCGGTTCGACAGCCAGGCCAATCATTGGCGTCGGAAACGAGAGTGGGGGCATTTTCAGCTCGGGTCCGTCCTTGGTAATCGTATCGCCGACATGCAATTCGTCGACCTTTGTCGCGACAATGATCGCCCCCGGGCCGGCTTCTTCAATCAGTTCGTGCTGCGCCCCCTGCTGGTCGAACAACTGATGCAGTTTGATGGGCTTGCGGCATTCGGAGTTGTGAACGCTGCAATCCTTCTTCAGCGTTCCCGAATAGATTCGCAGGAAACTCATCTTGGAGACGAACGGATCGATGTGCGTCTTGATGACCTGCGCCACCAGCGGACCATCGGGCCGCGGCTGGACGAGAGATTCCCCCCCCCTCTCGTCAAACGCTTTGCGGACAACGCAATCCGGACTCAGCGATAATTCCGCAAGCAGGTCCATCAGCTCGTTGACGCCAACACCTGTCTTGGCACTGGTGAAGAAGACGGGAATGAATGTGTCGGCCAACATGGCTTTCGCAGCACCCGAGACGATGTCGTCCTCGGAGAGCTGTTCCCCTTCGAAGAACCGCTCCATCAGCGACTCATCCGCTTCGACAATCGCGTCCATCAGGTTCTGGTTCATCTCCTTGGGATCCAGCACACAACCGGCAGGAATCTCTGCGGGAAGATGCAGCGTATTGACGACAGCCGAAAACTCTGGGCCGATCCCGACCGGCACGTTGCAGGGAATGCAGCCCGGACCGAAAGATTCTCGCAAGGCCGCCAGCAGCCCGGGAACGTCAATATTCTCCGAGTCACACTTATTAACGACAATCATCCGCCCCAGACCGGCCTCGCTGGCCAGTCGAAACGTCTTCCGCGTATTGACCTCGATGCCCGCGGTGGCACTCAGGACAACCACTGCCGTCTCGACAGCCCGCACGGCCTCGATCCCCTGTCCGATGAAGTCGGGGTAAGCGGGTGTGTCGAAGGCCTGAATCCGCTTTCCGCTGTGTTCAAAATGGCACAGCGATGAGAAGATCGAAAATTTTCGCTCCCGTTCTTCTTCCTCGGTGTCCAGCAGACTCGTCCCATCGTCGACTGAGCCGGCGCGTTCCACGGCACCCGACGCAAACAGCAGATGATCGACGAGGGTTGTCTTTCCGACGGCACCGTGACCCACAAAGGCAATATTGCGGAGTTCGTTGACGGCATGTGTGATCATATTGGCCTCAAACTTTCCAATCCAAGAACGATGATAAAAATGTGCTCGGCCGATGCGTTCCACCCAAACCCGGCCCTTCTTGGGAGGGCCGTTTGAGCGGCAAGTTCTGTTTGCACCAGGTCGGGCACGACGTCAGTCAGGTCAGCACGAAAGGGTCTCCTTAGCCAGGGCGGGCTTCAGGTCGGTCAGCCGCGATACTGCAACAAGTTGCCCTGAAGATTGGCCATTTTCAGAAAAGGAACGAGGCGTTGCTCTGCCATGAGTCTCCCGGACAAATTGTGACCAGGCGCAGCGGAACGATCCGGTCGGACCGACCGGGAAACCAGTGGACGACGGAACGCGTCCCATGTCAGAGAATTGGACTCCAGCGTGTTCCGCCGAAGATTGCGACAGCGTGCGAGAGTCGCTGGCAGAAGAGTTGCGTTGAGTTGGGCGAATTCAGTTGATTCAGAATCACGACACACTCCCCAAGAAAGACTTGAGAATGCGCGGTCCCTGATAAACGTCCGAGTCTCCGCGGCGGCCGGGACCGATGGTCGTCGTCCGTTCGTCCCCCCCGTCGCCAATCCGCGACGCCGGGCAAGCCGGCGGACAACTGCCTTGCCCGGAGGCACAAAGCAGCAACCCCCTCGCGCACGCATGACGTCGCAGCCGTGACTGCCTACTTGCACTCCATCCCGGATTCGCCAATTATAATCACCCCGAGCAGACATCGCCACTTTTTTCTGAGTAAAGCCGCCCGACCCCAGACAGATCGCGCATAAGAGTCTCGAAACTGCTTCACGCCATGGCGGGGCCAACCAGGCGGTATCGGCTGGACATCCGCGAACGCGACTTCGCTCGGGCGTAAGTCAGAAGGGAACCGGCAGCAACAGGGCGTGGTGTTCGAATAGCACTCCCTTGCCATGCTCTCCGATGAACTGCGTGAAGAACAGCACGAAGATGAACGCGGCAAGCAGCGGAATGATCAAGCCGCGGGACAGCCAGCGAAAACCCCACCACGCTGGCCGATCACGAACAGTTGCCTGATGGTAGGCCCAGCCGGTCAGAATCTTCGACGGAAAGATGCTCGCCAGAAAGACTGGCGTCACACCCCACATCGCATCTTCCGGCAGCAACACCACCTTGAACAGATACAGCGGAAGCGCCAGCACGTAGGCTCTCCAACGCGCCAACAGCCAGCAAAGCGGTGCCGAGCGAAACTCGCGGCGGATCTCCCTCCAGGCAAACATCCCCGACAGCCGGTTCTCACAGGCAAACCGTGCCTGCAGAAATGGAACCCAGGCCAGTACGGGGAGCAGGAGCACTCCGCCCAAGACTGTTACCAGAAACGCTCCGCCGGTTGGCTCGCTTGCGGCGGCAAACAAAGCTGTCGGAATCAGCAACCAGGCCAAGGCCCCAACCAGACCGCGGGCTCCCAGCCAGAAGTACCGCTTCAGCGGAAGTGACTGCCAGAACTGCCGACTGTTGTCGGCCCAGTGCGTCAGCCACGCTCCCCGGCGAAAGTGCGCTAAGCACCACCGGACATTCTTGATTGGCCGAAAGAAGCAGCCAATCGTCCCCCCCCGTGCCAGAGCAAAGACGAGATGCAGCCCGATCACGACGGCCAGAACGACGAGAAGCGTGTGCAGGTTCTGATCGGTCGCGCTTCCGGTTGCAATCAGTCGCGCATCCGACGCGTTGGATGCCAGCAGCAGCAATGGTGCCAGCCAAAGCGTAATACCGACGGCAGCGATACCAATCCGTGGCATGACACTCAACGACGGGAACGCGTCACGAAATCGCCCCGTCCGGGCGACCCGCCCTTCTGCCTCCAGCAGGTAACCAAACGCCAGAAAATTCACCAACGGAATCGACGCGGTGATCGCAAGGACCCCCCAGAGTGTCAGCAAGGCGAACAGCGTCCGGCCCGCCCAGTACAGAAAGCCACCCGGCTTCCGCCACGGTCGAGGACAGGCTGGCCACGCGTCGACTGGGTTCGGGCCAACGTGACAACCCGCAGTCAGACTGGCGGGCGTCATCGGTTCCGTCGGCTCGTCTTGCTCGGACGGCAACTCGGCTGGGTTCTGGAGGCCACCTTCACTGGCGGGCCTCGAATGCGCTGGGGAGTCCCAATCCGCCCTGCCAGCAACTCCGCCGTTGGAAATCG
>CALJUK010000668.1 GCA_937975745.1 uncultured Planctomycetaceae bacterium
CTGGCGAAGCCGTTCGCCTTTCGGGCGGTCCCACCCGACCTCGCAGCCGCAGCCGCTTTCGGAGCCACATGCTCCAGTTCCGAGGTTTCGATTCGGACATCGCTAATGCCGCGTTGCGACAGGCGGGTCAACAGCGCGCGATTGAGCTTGGCACCGGAGCCAACCAGCAGCACATTGCGGTCGGATCGGGCATCGTAAATCGGACAGCGCAGAGTTGACCCGAGTTTCAGATCGGTGATTTTCACCGTCGAAAAGGACCGGGGCGCTGGACTCGCAGTCGTTTGTTCGGTCAGTGTTGCCGTCGACATAGGACACCGCAGTCACGCGAATTGAAATGACGAAAGTGACACAGTTCCACCACTGCAGAGATTTGGCAGCCGGATCGACCATCATTCGATACGTTGATCCAGCGCTCAACGGTTCAATCTAAGAATGGTTTCGAAGAGAACTGTAGGATCTGGACACCACATTCAAATCCGCCAGTGGAAATTCGTAGACATAACGCCCGGTGGATGGAGCGATTGTTCCGACAGGACGGAATGGACAGGGTTCTCCGGTTGTCAGGTGACTGTGGTAACAACCTGATTGGCGCGTGAGGACGACCTCCAAAGGGTTCGAGCGACGAGACCGGCCAGAATACAACTTCCGCCGATCCAGGTCTTCAACGAGACTTCTTCCCCCCAAAACACCCAGACCCAGAGCGGATTCAGCACCGGCTCGACCAATGTCAGCAGGGCCGCATTCTGCCCGGTCACCGCACGCGCACCCCGCGCAAAGACAACACAGCGCAACGCCATCTACACCATCCACATCAGGCCGGCCACGGCCCACTGTGTCGGCCCGGCCACCTCGCGAACGGTCATCAGCCAGGGAATCAACAGGCAGGCCGAGATCAGATGGTTCAAAAAAATCAGCCATGGGGCGGACTCGTCCCGCAAATGTCGGAGACAGAGAACGACAACCGCGTAAGCCAGCCCGCTTCCCAACGCGAGTCCGTTGCCCAACAACTGCCCCGCATGCCAGTCGGAAACGACAATAATGACGATTCCAACGAGAACCAGCAGAACGGCAACGAGATTGCGCATCTCGAACCGTTCGCCAAGAACAAGAACGCCCAGAATCAGCGTCCAGATCGCAGCCGTGTTCTGCAGGAAGATGGCGGCCGCCGCTGTCGTTCGGGTCAGCGCGCTCACGTACGTAAGGTTCATCGCTGCAAAGGCGATCGTCATGGGAACCAGCGCCCATCGCCAGCGAATCCGTTTCCGGTCGACAAACGGAGCCAGCAGCAGACAGGCGAAGATTGCCCGGATACAGGCAATCACAGGCCCACGTTGATCCAGAGGCATCTCCGCCAGTGGAGGACTCTTCGCAAACAGGCCGCTCGTGCTCCACAAGACGGCCGCCAGAAGAATCAGTCCCGGTCCCTGCCAGGGGGTGACACGATTGGTCGCGGCGGAGCTCATACAGATGCGGCTTCCAATGTGCAGAGCGGCTTGACGACCCCCGCGTCTTGCAGCGGCTCAGCTCTTGTTGTGGGAATCCCGGTTGGTGGACGCGGTCGTAATTGCCGCGGGTAGTTCGATTGTTCCCTCGTACAACGCTCGGCCGACGATGGCTCCGACCAGTTTGGGCTGACGACTGTGAGCGGCTGCCAGCTTCTCGATATCGACGAGCGTCGTCACTCCGCCGGAAGCGATGACGGGGAGTCCAATCTCGGCGATCTGCAACATGTCGTCGATTGTCTGGTCGTCCACACCCTGCATCATGCCGTCGTTAGCAATGTTGGTGTAAATGACAGCCGCCAGCTCCAGGCCAGCATGTTCGCGGGCCAGTTCGATCGCAGGTGTCTTCGACACATCCAGCCAGCCCTCGGTCGCAATCATCGAATCGCGGGCATCCAGCCCCAAGGCCAGGCGACCGGGAAACCGGCCGACCATCTGGCGAAACCAATCGGGCTGCTTGAGCGCCTGCGTGCCGACAATTAGCCGATCGACGCCAACTTCTTCGAGCATCAGTCTGATCGTTTCTTCGCTGCGAATTCCCCCGCCCAACTGGCAGGGAATGGAAACGCCCTGAACAATCGAGCGAATCGCCTCCAGGTTGGTCGGCCGACCGTCGCGTGCCCCATCCAGATCGACCAGATGCAGCCGGGTGGCACCGCCGGACACCCACCGCTGGGCCATCTCCAGCGGATCGTTGCCGAAGACTGTCTCCTGCCCATAATCTCCCTGCCTCAATCGGACACAACAGCCACCGCGCAAATCGATCGCGGGCAGGATTTCCAAGTCGCTCATCTTCTGTCCTGTTCTCTGCCGCGGTGTTACATCCGGGCAAAACGTCTGAGTAGCAGCAAGCCGGCCTGCTGGCTTTTTTCCGGGTGAAACTGCGTTGCCACCACGTTGTCCCGAGCGATGGCCGAAACAAACGGTCCGCCGTGGTCCGTCGTCGCCGCAATCCAACTCTCGTCGGTCGGCACGACATGGTAACTGTGCACAAAGTAGAAGTGGGCCTCCGTTGGCAGTTCCGCCAGTAAAGGCGGCTGCCCCACAACGTTCAGTGTGTTCCAACCCATATGAGGGATTTTCAAATCCGGTTGACTGTCGAACCGGACGACCCGGCCCGGCACAACCCCCAGTCCGTCCCACGTGCCATCTTCGTCGCTGACGTCGAACAGCAGCTGCAGACCAAGGCAAATTCCCAGAAACGGTCGGCCGCTTCGGATGTGCTCGAGAATCGGTTGATCCAGCTCCAGCCGTTTCAGCTCCGCAATCGCATCCCGGAAGGCTCCCACACCCGGGAGGACAAGCCGATCGGCGTGGAGAATCTGATCCGGATGCGCGCAGATCTCAGCCTGAAAGCCGACCTTCTCGAATCCCTTCTGCACACTGCGGAGATTCCCCATTCCGTAATCGACGATGCGAATCATGGGCACGTTTCTTGGCAGACAATGGACGACATTGGGAAGTCAAACAACAACAGCCGACCGAACGAAACACCAGACACACCAGCCATCCGGGATGTTCGCACAACGGGATGATTCTAGGGCATCGCCTGCTGGTGGCCAATGCAGCGGAGCCCTGTTGCCAAGTGAACAGCGGGATCCACAGTCGTACGGTGGTTACTCGCGCGGCCCCGATCCGGGAAAGCGTTTTCCGCCACCGCTTCCCCGCCGCCAGTTCTCGTCGTAAGACTGCCCCCGGCCGGACAAGACGCCGGGCCAGGTTTCCTTCCGCCAACAACCCTGCGAAAGATCGGTCTTTTCGCCCGCAAAATGCGTCAACTGATCAGCGGAAGTCCACTCTCCAATCCACTCGTCGTAGTACAACGGGATGCCCAACCCCAGTTTCACGAGTTGCATCAGGCCGAGGCAGACAACCAGCAGAATCACCAGCACGAGGGCCAGCAAAATTAGCAATGCGCCCAACGAGAAGAGTCGTTCGGCATGATACCAGACCGTCGGGAACGCCAGCAGTACGACGACCGCAGCCAGACTGAGGTAAGGACCATACGGAATCTCGCGCGAACGTGTAAAAAACAAGCTCACCGCGACAACTGCCAGGGCACAGACCGGAGCCAAAAAGAAGACGATCGCCGTCGGCTGCCACCCCAGGAAGCTCCCCATCATTCCCATCAGAATAACGTCACCAAAGCCCATTGCCTCCTGCCGCAGAATCCATTGCCCGATAATCCGCACGGTCCAGACCATGCCGGCCCCGACCACCAGGCCGGTCAGGCTGACGAGCAATCCGTGGATGTGAGGCCAATTCGCGAACCAGGCTGGTAACGCTGGCCCGTCCAGCAGCGGGTGCATCCAAATGGTAAACATGGGCCGCAACAGGTGTATCAGTTCAGGACTCTGGAACCACAACGGCAGAATGTAGACCTGACCGCTCAAGAATCCGCCCAGAACACCGACGATGGTCGCAGGAAACGTCACGCCATCGGGAATGATTGTGAGATCCCAATCGATGAACGTCGCGACCATTAAGGCTTCGATGAGCACCAGGTGGTACAGATAGCGCCAATGCAGGACGGCTGCGGGCGACATCCAGAACGAGTCGGCCCATCCCGCCGGACTGTAGAGGTTGGCGAGACAACTTTCCTGAATGGTCGCGTTCTCGGCCAAGGGGATCTCACACGCATACAACACGGGAAGCAAGATCGCGTTGAGCAGTTCGACCGTGAGGTAACGGTTCGGCCGACCGGCCCTGCGGTTCGACCGCTGCAGCCAACCGACCAACGGCCAGTTCCCCCGCAATCGAAACCGGGCACTCGCGCCCGGTCCGGGATGCCACACCGCCTTCAGGGATGCCAGGCATTCTTCGTGCAGGGGAATGCGTTCGATGCACAGGTTGAGGCCCCGCCCAAGGAGAGCCCCCAACAGAAACAATGTCGTCAGGACGACAAACGGCGGAAGATCGAACAACGTCATGAGGTGG
>CALJUK010000669.1 GCA_937975745.1 uncultured Planctomycetaceae bacterium
GGAGCACACAAACCGCAGCGGGATACCGATGTCTTGGAGGATTGTCACAAACTGAGGACGGAGTTTGCCACGGAGGGCACACGGACGGGAACTAAGGCAAGGAAGGGTGGGGTGCTTCAGGCGATGCCTCTCGCCGAGGCGCGCAGGGTTGGCGCGTTGCCGGAGGTGGGGGGATCGGACAGCATCGGGGGGTGGAGTTCGATTACGTGCCACATGGGCGGCGACGGCCGCGCGGACCCGTCAGGTATTCTTGTCTCAACACCTCAATGCGATGCCGTCTGGCATTCCTCCCGTTCCATGTGACGGCGGCACTTGCGCTCGTTCTGCCGATTGTCTTTGTTGCCAGCTGCGCCTACCAATGGGGAGTATTCGAGAACGATGTTGAACAGATTCCATTTGATCGAGTCGAATGGAGACTGGCGATGGCAATTGAAGGCCATCGCACGACTCGGAGTCAGATGATCGATGATCTTCTCGAGGAATACGACTTTCACGGATGGTCACGCGCCTCGATCCTTGATCTCCTCGGCGATCCTGATTGGAAGGCTGAAGACTCTGGATTCCTGTCGGATTGGGACACAGCTTACTTGATCGGGCTTGAGCGAAACGGTGGATTCTCATTGGATGACGAGTATCTTGTGTTCCGCTTCAACAGTGACGGCACGGTCGTCGCGTACCGCACGATGGTCACGTGATGATGACTGGTCACCCGACAGCGCACGAAGCCGCAGAGTCCTGCGTCCCTGCCGGAATGAGTTGAGCTGTGAACGGAAACGGTGGTGCGACTCGGTCGGGCAGCCGTGATGCTTCTTGGCTGCACTGACCTGCTTCATCGAGCACGCAGAGGTCGTTGCTCTCTACATAAGGCGTATCTCATTCAAGCCCGTAACACGGGCATTGATGAGCGGCAATGCTATCGTGCTATGGAGACTCCGAACAACAGGATTGGCCCATCGAGGCTGCCGCATGCCACCAAACTTCCATTCGGAGAGACGGCAACCTTCCGTCGGCCCGGCTTCGAATTCGGAATGGACGCATCGAACGTGTGGACGACGCCCCCGGAGGATGTGGCCCACACGTTGAGTACACCAACACGATTGATTGAAATGGAATGTTCTGCCCCAGGAAAGTATGCCACCGACTCGACTGCGGGAAGCCGCCCGTCGAATGAAGATGGCGCTGCAGGCCAAGCTTTGAGATTGATCGGCTGATCGGTCGCGAACTGCAAGAGGACATCGGATGCAATCAATCCGTGCGACTCATTGGGAGAAAGCGCCAGATGGGGCCATTCCGCTGGATTGTCTTCACGCCAGACGATTGTACCGGAGTCGACATTCCACTTGATCAGTTCCCCTTTCGCTCCGGAATAGGATGCAGAAAACACATGCGTGCCTTCGGCCGTAATCACGGCGGACTCTGGCCAACTAGTGTGGCCTCGCAATTCCCGGTGCAACTCCCCCGTTTGCAGGTTCCAAACACGGAGGACGGAGTCTTGCCCCGCGGAGACCAAGAGCTGCGCATCGTGCGCCATGTCGATGTTGACCACTGGGTTCGAGTGACCCCGCAGTACGTGAACGACGGCACGCGACTTGACATCCCAAACCCGGATCGTCTTGTCATCGCTGCAAGAGACGACTCTGGAGCCGTCGCTGGTGAAACAAACGTCGGTGACTCTGTTGCTGTGGCCATGAAACTCCCCAAGTTGTTGTCCTGTCGCGACATCCCACAGTCGAACAGTCTTGTCGTTGCTTCCAGAAACCAAACGATCACTGTCGCGGGAAAAACTGACTGACCGAACCATATCGCTGTGCCCTTCAAGTTGGCGAATAAATCGCAGTGTGGGGCCAGCTGGGGGTGGCGGTGGATCCTCCGGATTGATCGGCTGCGTGCCGATTTCGAGAACATTCCGGCCTTCCTGAGAGATCGTCACTCGCCTGGGCTGGACGAAGACGGTATCACCGCGGTGTACTTCGTATCCAAATTCTCCTGGCCGTATGCGAATTTTCTCGTCGGTTCCATCGATCACGTAGTCCTTGCCGTCCAGCGTGAGTGTCAACGCCCCAGCGTGCAGCAGCTCTTCATCGAGGACTTTGACATACAAAGTCTCCCGATCGTCTTGGAGGTAGATGGTAATCCCCCAGACCGACAGGCCGCAGACAATCAGGAAGCAGATGAGCCCCAGCAAGAGCCATTTGTTCCAAAGAATGCCATCGTTCCTCGGAAGGAGGTGGCCTCGGTCGTCGAAGCGATAATTCCGCTGTTTGCGGGGAACCTTGCGGTATGTCTGTAACGCTTCAAACAATTTACGGGCGAACTTGTTGCCCGGTCTCAACTGCAGGAATCGATTCAGGTTCTCCTCAATGCCGTCAAACTGTTTGGCGCGGACACACTCCTGCAGGTCGGCCAGCAGGAGATCACACTCGTCCTGAAGTTCGATCGCATTGTGAAGCAACAGTTCGACCTCGTCGTTGCGAAGCGCAGGTGGAATCTCTTGAAGCAGCTGCGCTGCACGGGCGTAATCGTGCCGCTTGGTGCAGTCCTTCGCCGTTGCGAGCAAGGCGGGGATGTTCTGCTTCAACTGATCGGGAAGCTTTCTGACTTCTGGAAGTTTTTCACGTGCCCAATCGACGTACTCCGCCGCCTCGGGATTCTTGATATTCTGCATTTTTTCCAGAACGGCTACGGCGGCTGCAAACTGGCCGCGATTCACGAAGTCGATAATCTTCGCCTTCATTTCCTTCAGTCTGTCTAGCGTAGGACGGGGTTGCGCCTGTGCAGGGTTTGCTTTCGATGAATTCGAACGCAGCCAGCTCCGCAACCGATCCACGACTTCGTCCATTGAAGCTGGGCGCTTTTGAGGAGACTTCTCCATCATCTGCAGGCAAAGATCTGCCAACTCGCTGTCGACGTCCGGTCGGTATACGGAAACGGGCTGCGGCCGGTCGCGGAGAATCTGTCCAAGAATCGAAGCGACCGAACCCTGAAATGGAAGCCGTCCGGTCAACAGTTCGTAAAATAGAACTCCCAGAGCATAGATGTCGGCTGCAGGACCGACGCCGTCAGCCGCCGCTTCGACCTGTTCGGGCGACATGTACGCGGGCGTCCCAAGGATCACTCCGTCCTGTGTGATTCGCGAATCAGGACTGTCCACAGAGCGGGCAAGGCCAAAGTCGGTAATGCAGGGGCCAACGTCACCCCGCATTATGACGTTGCCGGGCTTAAGGTCTCGGTGGACGACACCGTGTGCGTGCGCATGAGCGAGCCCTGAAGCTATTTCGCAGATGACTTCGGCGATCCGCCGCTGATGCCGAAACTCACCGGTGCCGATGAAACGAGAAAGCGGCGGCCCGTCGATAAACTCCATCGAGATGAAAGGCGTGGCTTCGATCTCGCCAGCATCATAGACTCGACAGATATTCGGATGGTCGAGACGTGCTGCGGCGCGGGCTTCGCGGGTAAAACGTTCGCGAAACTCCGCGTCCTCAACAGCGGTAAACTTTGGAATCTTTAGAGCAACGCGACGTTCGAGGCTGGAGTCTTCGGCGAGATAGATGGCCCCCATTGCTCCTTCGCCCAGTAGCTTCACAACTCGATAACGACCTAATTCTGTATTTGGCAGGAGGCCGGTTCGCTGCACGGCTGCGGGACGGACCGTTTCCTCCGCCTGAGACACATCAGAGTCGACCTGTGATTCTCCATCAACGTCTGACAGGGCCCGCAGGAGTTCCTCCCCCGAGGCATATTCGCGCAGACTATCTGCGAGATCTGGATAGGCCTTGCAAAGCGATTCCATGTCGACCTCTTCTCCCGCATCGCAACGTCGCATGTATTCGCCGAGCACATGGTCCAACGTGACGCTATGCTGCGATTGCCGGTCAGCAAAATCAGTCATCTCTGATCCTCGACATCGTTCAGTCCGCGATTCCTGAGAATCTCGTTCAGTTTGAGGATGCCTCGCTTGAGCAGCCCGACGACCGCATCCTCCGTCTTGCCCAGCCGAGTCGCTGTCTCTCGAAGAGAGAGCTGTTTTAGATGCCTGAGCTGGACGACTTCTCGTTGTGAATCCGGCAATTGTTCGACAGCTTCCAGAACGATGCGGCGTTCTTCACTGCATATTGCACGACGACTTGGTGAAGTCTGTCGTCCCACAGCGTTACGAACGGGGGCTGTACCGGGCTCTTCCCGATCAATAGCCCGTTTCGCGGCGAGCCTCTCTCGTTCCACGACCTCCAAAATGTCCCGCTGCAGGACGCGCCGGAGCCATTGAGCGTACTCCGCGTGCGTGACACCGCGAAACTGAGCGAATTGCTCAAATGCAGCCAAACACACTTTCTGCACGAGGTCGGACTCGTCAACGCGAACTCGCAGTTGAGGGGCAAGCGTTGAACGGACTTCCTCACGTAGGAATGTGCGACTCCATTGAAGTAGAAGATCGAGGGATTGCTGATCCCCGATCCGTGCTTGCTCCAGGAGGTCTGAGATACGCGGCGATTCTGGGGCATGATTTGGCATCCTGAACGTGCCTCTTGAAGTCTTGGGCAGAAAACAGCAGCAGTTCCGTCGCACTTTTCCCGAAATTCCAGCAGTTTTCGAGAATTCGTTTCATGTGTGTGATTTTGACACCCGAGACTTGCGGGATTCAACTGTTGGCCGCTCTCGCTTAATGTGCCCCAAAGGGGAAAGACGCAGCAGGGGGACAAAAGTGGTCGGGTATGCGTACGCCGCCACCGCGGCCTTCCGTGCGGGTGCCTCGTGGCTTCGGAGGGCGGGACGCACAGAAGCGAACGAAGAAAAGCAGCGAGGTTGGCTGCGACGAGGCGGGGAACCCGGAGCCGTCGCGCTCCCCTCTGGGTCGCGGCTAAACGGTTCTCAGC
>CALJUK010000670.1 GCA_937975745.1 uncultured Planctomycetaceae bacterium
CAACCTGACTGCCAGCCGGATGCGTGTCCACAATGAAGTGTCCGTCCGCCGATTTGGTATACATGCAGACGGCGTGGCGGTTCGGCTCGGCCCCAACCTGCCGCAGCGAGCGTTCGACGAAAGCACGCACGGGTTTCCGATCGGATTCGTGAAGTTCGCGATCGACTGTCAGCGGATCGGTGACCGCAGTTCCACCCGAATGCTGGGCCAGCTTGATTTCTCGCCCGTCGAGCGATGGCATACCGTAGAAACTGCCCAATTCCGACTCGAAGTAGAACGTCGGAGCACCCCGGTCAATGTTGTACCCGCTCGACAACACAGGATGCCATTGCAGCACCTTGCGGACAACGTTCAGCGTGAAGCCGGCACGCCGGAGGACGTCTCCCGCCCAGGGACCCGCGGTAAGAATCAGCCGCGCCGCCTCATACTTCCCTCGATTGGTCTCCACACGGACAACGTCGTTCGTCACCGTCCAATCGATCACGGCCTCATCGGTGTGAAGCTCCCCTCCCAGTTGCCGGCCAGCATCGATCGCCGCAGCGACACATTTCTCGACAGCCAGAACACCCGCTTTCGGTTCGAACAAAGCGATTTCTTCCGGATAGAACCGAAAACCGGGGAACCGATCGTTGGCGTCGTCGGGCGAAAGAACATCCAACGACAGTCCGTGCCTCTCTGCGGCGGCTTGTGTGCCGGCAACGGCTTCGCACTCCGCTCGGCCTCCCAGAACCAGCCCCGTTTCCCGGTAGAGTTGTTTGCCAGAGCGTTGTTCCAGATCGGCCCACAGTTCAAACGAACGATTGACGAGCGGCACGTAGTCTGGATGCTCGAAGTAGGCCCGGCGGATGATTCGCGTTTCACCGTGCGAACTTCCCCGGTTGTGTGCCACGCCGAATTGTTCCAGCCCCAGGATTTTCCGACCTCGCTCCGCCAGACGCCAGAACGCAGCGCTTCCAATGCCTCCCACGCCGACCACAATGCAATCGAAGACTTCTGCCATGTGACATCTCGCAGTTTCTGAACGGGCCCCATTATCCTGCCGGACCGATTACCATGTGGGACCGGGCCAACTATAATAGCGATCCGCCCCCAACACACGCTTTGTTCGCCGCAGTGAGCGGCGGACACTCAAAGAATGAGGAGAGTCACCACGATGCAACGACTCCGACCGACCACGATCCTCTGTGGTTCACTACTGAGCTTGTCTCTGGCCATCCAGCTGGCAACTGTCGCCGTGACAACTGTCGCTGCAGCCGACGGAGACACAGCCGCGTCCACATCATCCCAGACATCGACCGCCCCGAGCGACACCAGTCAGTCTACTGCCGACCAGGCGGAAGCCAGGTTTCTGGGAAATATTCGCCAAGTGACTCGGGGATTCCCGCGAGCCGGAGAAGGCTATTTCTCGCCGAACGGAAAGCAGATTGTTTTCCAGGCGTATCCGATTGGCTATCCGTTCTACCAGATCTACGTGCAGGATCTGGACGGGGGAGAACCGTACCGCATCAGTCCCGGTCGGGGGCGAACGACGTGCGCCTACTTCACGCGTGACGGCAAGCGAGTCCTTTTCGCATCCAGTCACGGCGACCCGGAGATCGAGAAAACCGAATTTGATGCGCGCGAGTTGGCTCGGCAGGGTGGTCGCCGCCGCTACCAGTGGGACTTCGACCCGCAGATGGAAATCTACACCTGCAAACTCGACGGAACCGATCTCCGCGGGCTGACCGACTCGCCCGGATACGACGCCGTAGGAAGTTATTCGCACGATGTTTCGCAGGTTGTCTTCACCTCGATGCGCGACGGCGATGCCGACCTGTACATCATGGATGCCGACGGAGGCAATATCCGTCAGTTGACCAACCAGCCAGGCTATGACGGGGGGCCGTTCTTCTCACCGGATGACAAGTGGGTCATTTACCGCAGCGACCGTGAGCGGGAACACAT
>CALJUK010000671.1 GCA_937975745.1 uncultured Planctomycetaceae bacterium
TGGTCACCCGATGCCGAGCCGCATTCTGCCCCGTCATGATCGAGACACGCGTCGGCGAACAGACGCTCATGGCGTAAAACTGGTTGAAGCGAATTCCCTGGGCTGCCAGCCGTTCCATCGACGGCGTGCGATAATAATCGTTGAGGGGATATCGCTGCGGATGACCGGCGGTATCGGTCAGGAATGGAACCGATGTGTCCATTACACCCATATCGTCAACCAGAAAGACGACGATATTCGGCCGATCTGCCGCGGAGCAGTCGACAGTCGAGAACAGGACGGACACAACCACGAGCAGTGCGGAAATGAGAGTTTTCATTCCAGCGAGAATAAATCTCCCGGGAAGCGGTTTCAAGCAGTTGGTTGGCGTCGGGTCGTCCTGCAGGTGTCAATCTGGCTGACACGACGCTTAACCAAAGACCTCTTCCAGGGCGGCTCGCATGACGGCCGGGTCGGGGTCGACGCCGGTCCACAGTCGGAAGCCGATCACTCCCTGATTCACCAGCATGCCGAGTCCGTCCAATGTCGTGCAGCCGCGCGACTGGGCTTCCTTCAGGAACGGGGTCTGCGGCGGATTGGGAATCACGTCGGCAACGACCATGCTTGCCGAGAGGCTGTCCACCACGACGGGGACACGCTGGTCGATGTTGGGGAACAGTCCGATCGAAGTGGCATTCACGACGACATCTGTCCCGGTCGGAACGCGAAAATCGCCCTCCCAGGCGACGAACTCGGCTGCCACATGTGTCTTGTTCCGCAGCATCGCGACCAGTTCTTCACCGCGTGAAGGGCTGCGGTTGACGATTGTGATGTGGCTCGCGCCGGCCAACGCCGTCTCGACACCAATCGCCCGGGCGGCTCCGCCGGCTCCAAACACCACCACACGTTTATCGGCCGGATCAATCAGCTCCTTCAGCGATTCGACAAATCCTTTGCCGTCGGTGTTGTCGCCGATCAGCTGATTTCCCTGGCGCACGATGCAGTTGACCGCCCCCATCATGCTGGCCGTCTCGGTGACGCCGTCGACGTAGTTAACGACGGTCACCTTGTGTGGAATTGTCAGGTTGCCACCGCGAAAGCCCATCGCCCGCATCCCGAGAACAGCATTCCCCAGGTCTTCGGGAGCGACTTCGATCGTCAGGTACCGCCAATCCAGTCCGTGATGCGCGAAGGCCCGCTCGATCATCAGTTGCGTCGGATTCTCGGCGACCGGTTGACCGAAGACACTGACCAATTCCTGTTTGAATGAACGTGGTTCTGCCATCGGAGGGTCCACCTTTCCCGGGCATGGGCATTGAGTGAAGACTTGAGGTTTTTTTATCGGAACAGCATCTTCGGGAATCGTCGACCCGAATTCAACAGACCCACACGCTGCCGAGACGTCGTCCGACCAGTCGCTTCCTTATGGTCTGTCTGCTATGCTCCCGCTCATTGGCCAGGCCGCAATCGCTTCGAATTCAGATCGCACACCGACAGGACTCTCTCACCGTGGCGAAGACCCCATCAGCGACGACAGCCGAGACTGTCGCCGGCAGCGTATACGACTTCCCGAAGTACTACGATCTGGTGTTCGGATCCGACTGGAAGGCCGAGCACGACTTTCTGGTTGCAGCCTTCGAACGGTACGCGAAATGTCCCGTGCAGAGATTGTTCGAACCGGCCTGCGGGACCGGGCGGCTGATCTTTCGATTGGCCAAGACGGGCTACGAAGTGGCTGGCAACGATCTGAACCCCAAAGCCGTCGCGTTCTGCAACAAACGGCTGAAGCGGCATGGCTTCCCGGAGACGGCATTCGTCGGAGACATGGCCGACTTCAAAGTTAGCAAGAAGTATGACGCGGCGTTCAACACCATCAACAGTTTTCGCCATCTCCCCAGCGAAGAACTCGCGCTGGCTCACCTGAAATGCATGGCGAATGCGCTCCGAATCGGCGGGCTCTATCTACTGGGTCTGCATCTGACACCGACCAAGGGGAAGGCCGTCGAGGAAGAATCCTGGTCGGCCCGGCGGGGCAACCTGGTGGTCAACACCTATATGTGGACCATCAAACGGGACAAGCGGGCCCGCAACGAACATATCGGCCTGCACTTTGATATCTACACGCCGACGCAGCAAATGCGAATCGATGATCGAATGGATTACCGGACTTACACGGCCGAGCAGATGAACGAACTGCTCTCGGGTGTGCCTGAGTTTGAAGTGGTCGAGACGCACGACTTCGCGTACTTGATAGACGATCCAATCACGATCGACGAGCGCACCGAAGATGTGATTTTCGTCCTGCGGAAGCGCGCAACCACGACGTAGTGCCTTGTCAGGCCTTCAACTTAGGGTTCAAGAGTTTGGGCCGCGGCTCGTTGGCCGCTTCATTCTCGTTTCTCAACCCTAAAATCAAGGTGTGACGCAACAGTAGCCTGGTTCCACACTCCACAGGAACTGGGCTTGAACGCTTCCCTAGGTACCGGGCTGTAGACAACTGCGGACGTTACTCTTTCCCCCACAGGCCGTCGAAGGCGGTCGGGGGGCTCGGTGGTTGCAGGTGAGCGCCTCGGTTGTACTCGGCCCACAAGACGGGCCAAAGCTTCGGGTGGTCGTTGAGAATGGACCGGGGAGCAGGGTACACGTACTTGATCACGACGTCGCCGAATTCAAACAGCCCGTCCGTCCCGACCGTGTTGCCGCTGGGCCAGCGTGATTTGACGTTCATCAGTTGACCCACACGGTGGACTTCCATCGGTGTCAGAGGTGCGTCGAACGTCCGGCCCCAGGCGTTGGGATTCTTGCCGTCCGCTCCAAAGTCGAAGCGGTAGTCGTAGGCAATCGAGACGAACGCCGCCAGCGGGAGACCCCGTTGTCTGGCATACTCCCCCGACTTGGCGGCCGTTGCAGAGGGCATCAATGCATGCCTGGGTTCGTACAACTGAGCGACCACGCAAGGCCAGGGAGTCCCTTCCGGCCACGGATGATTTCGATATCGCCAGCCATCCCGGCCGAAATCAAATTGACCGTGTGCATACGCCGTAATCAACGCTCGGGGGGCGATCTGCCGGGTCTTTTCGACCACTTCCGCGACCATTTCCCGAATTGCCGGTGCGTAGCGAGGGTCGTGGCTGTAGCGGCTCCACTGATGCAGTTCGGTCCCAACGACCAGGAAGTCGGGTGGCCGACCAGCGGACCACTTGGTGAACTGCTTCAATCGCAGAAAAGTCTCGTCGAGATGTGCCGGCCACCAGTCGGAACCGGAGTACTCCCAGGGCTTCGCATCAGTCGGAAACTTCCCTTCGTCAAATGCAAAGAAGGCGAAGATTGTCTTGCAGCCGGTGGCCGCCTGAATCTTTGCGCCCAGCTCGCATTCTTCCCGCTTCGGTGTCTGGCCGGTGGGAGTCAGCGTCCCAGTCACACGAGCCCACTCGGTCAGCTTGGATTCGTCGCCCGCCCACTGCGTAATTTGAATATGCGTTCCGTGCAATGTGGGGAGCGGTTTGAGCGGGGACTCGGCCGCAGTCATGGTGCCGGTGAGGACGCAGGCCAGCAGGCAGATTATTGGGGACACTGTCCGCGGGATCATTGTTGTCCTTCGCATAAATGAGCGTTCTCGTGGTGAAAAAATGTTGTTCCCAATCCACTTCTCGGTTAACGTATCACATGCTGCTGATGTGTTCATCCTATCGGATTGCCCTGCCGTCCTGCACTCCCGCGTGAGTCTGCCCCATGCGAGCTCTGAACCCGCGAAATGTCCTGCGCTCGATTTCGACGGTCGCGGCGCTGATTGTACTTCTGTTGGCGGTGGCGCAAGCCGAAGATGCCAGCCCGGAAGACGCAGCCATCAAAGCACTCCAGGGAAACGCGTCCAACATCCAAAAGAATCGAGATGGGACAGTCCGGTTTGTCCGCTTCAGTCGGGCAAATGTGACCGACGAACACGTGCAGCAGACGGCCGCATTTCCGCGGCTCGATTATCTGGCGGTTGTGGCCCCCAACACAACCGACGCCGGTATCACCCATCTGGGGCAGTTGACCAATCTCGACACACTGTTCCTGGAAGGTCCCGGCTTTACCGATGCCTCGGCTGAGGCCATCGGTTCTTTGCCAAAGTTGGAATATCTGTTCCTCGATCGGACACAGATCACCGACGCAGGACTGTCGAAGCTGACCGGCCTTAAGACACTGAAGACGCTTTCCCTTGTCGAGGCTCCTATCACGAATGCGGGGCTCGCGCATTTGTCGTCGCTGACGAATTTGGAAGTCGTCGTTCTCTCGCGATGCAACATCACCGATGCCGGGCTGGCCCATTTGTCGCCGCTGACAAGCTTGCGGCAACTTTCGCTCGACGGGACGAAAATCACCGGGACGGGCTTCGGGCATCTTGGTCCACTCGAAAAACTGAAGGGGCTCGATCTCTCCGACACTGCTGTGCAGGCAGACCAACTCGCTGCGCTGGGCAAACTGACCAGCCTGGAAGTTTTGCTGCTCGATCGGACCTCGGCCGATGCCACCGCACTACAGGGTTTGCGGACATCACTTCCCAAGACGGTTGTCTCGGCCGAGCCACCGCTTGGCGACAAGAAAAGTCCGTACGCGAAGTTACTGGCTGGCAACCCCCTCGCAGCGGTCACGACGACACGGCAACTCGTCGAAATTCCGACTGAGGGGACCGTTCTGCCGTCCGTCCGAGACCGCTTCACGACTGAGGCCGAGCCGCCCGATTTCCAGCGACATGTGGTGCCGTTGTTGGGACGTCTGGGCTGCAACGGTCGGTCCTGTCATGGATCGTTCCAGGGGAAGGGGGGATTTCGGCTGTCGATGTTCGGTTACGACTTTGCGGCCGACATCGACGCGTTGACCGGGGGAGAAACACCCCGCGTGAACAAGGCGGACCCGCAACAAAGTCTGATGCTCCGCAAGCCGACCGAGCAGGAGCCGCACGAAGGGGGTCAGCGGTTCGAACTGGGAGGCTGGGAACATCGGCTATTGTCCCGCTGGATTGAAGCGGGTGCAAAAGGTGTCGCTGGCGAACCGCAGACAATGGTGGAACTGCAGATCGCGCCGCGGGAACTGCTGTTCGCTCGCGTCGGACAGGAAGTTCAGCTCCGGGCAATTGCAGTCTGGTCGGACGGCACACGGGAAGATGTCACGCCGCTGACACGCTTTCAGTCGAAAGACGATGCCATCGCGCACGTGACGCCCAACGGCCTGGTTCGCTGTGTCGGCTCGGGCGACACACACGTGATTTCCTATTACGACAACGGCGTAATCGCGACCCCTGCCTTGTTGCCCGTGACCGAGCAAACCGGCGAAAAATATCCAGAGGTTCCCACGCCGACGCCGATTGATGCGCTTGTTGCCGAGAAATTATTAAAGCTGGGCATCGTTCCGTCGGAACCGGCTTCCGATGCGGAGTTTCTCCGCCGCGTCAGCCTGGACATTGCGGGCACACTGCCGGCTCCGGCCGAGATCCTGGCCTTTGTCGAAGACTCGTCCTCGGACAAGCGGGCTCGCAAAGTCGATGAATTACTCGAAACGCCCGCCTATGTCGACTGGTGGACCAATCAGCTTTCTGACCTGACAGGCTGCAATTCGCAGTACCTGGGTACGACCGATATGAACACCCCGGCGGCCGGGCAATGGGCGGGCTGGATTCGCAGTCGGATCGAGCAGAACGTTGGCTGGGATCGGATCGCGGCGGGCATTCTCTTGGCCCACAGTCGCGATCCCGGCGAGTCCTACAGCCAGTATGCCGCGCGACAGAGCCGCTTCCTCGATACCAAAGACCGCCAGGATTTCGGTGCGATCGACAATCCGATGCATTACTACTGGTTCCGTTCGAACAATGTGACACCCGACGATCGGACACTGTCATTCGGGTATATTTTCCTGGGCGTCCGCCTGCAGTGTGCCCAATGTCATAAACATCCGTTCGACCAGTGGTCCAAGCAGGATTTCGACCAGTTCAAGGAGTTGTTCACGCGCATTCAGATGGGAGTCTCGCCCCAGGCGCGTGTTGCGCAGGAACAGTTGAAGACGAAGCTCGGCGTGCCGACGAAACTCGATACGGCCGCGCTGCGGCGGCAGATGTATTTGCGCGTGGCGGCCGAGGGACTACCCATCCCCTGGAACGAAATCTGGATCCAACCTCCCGGAGACAAACCGCAGACCGCACGGCTGCTGGGGGGGGAGGCGTTCGACCTCAATGAATTCGAAGATCCCCGCGAACCGCTCGTGGCCTGGTTGCTGAGTGATGATAACCCCTACTTCGCCCGGGCAATGGTCAATCGCATCTGGGCTCACTACTTTGGTGTGGGAATTGTCGATCCGCCGGATGACTTCAATCTTGCCAATCCACCATCCAACGCCAAACTACTCGACTGGCTGGCCGACGGATTCGCGGCGAACGGATACGATTTGAAGTGGCTGCACCGGACGATTACCGGCAGTCAAACGTATCAGTTGAGTTGTCGACCGAACGAAACCAACAAGGCGGACGAGCGAAACTTCAGCCGGTCGCTGATTCGCCGCCTGCCGGCTGAGGTGACAATCGACGCGATTCTGCAGGCGACATCGGGCGAGAAACAACTGGCCCGTTCGCTGACTGACGTGGCGTACCGCAAAATCGCCCAGCATCCAAAGTCGATCCAGGCCCGAGGTGTCGATTACTCGCTGCTGATCTTCGGCAAACCTCTCCGGACAACTAACTGTGATTGCGAGCGCGAGATGCAGCCGACACTGTTGCAGTCGCTGTATGTCCGCAACGATCAGGAAGTCCTCGAATGGATCGAACGTGCGGATGGCTGGTTAACGGAAGTCAGTCGCCAGACGGGCCAGTCGCTTTCCTCCGATCTCAAACCGCCTGAAGCAGCGCTCGCCACGGTTACCGCTCCGCAACCAGTTCCGGTTGATGCGACGACTGTTGAAAATCTCATTCAGTCGGCATTTCTGCGAACACTCAGTCGGCCTCCCCAGCCGGAGGAAATGACACGAGCAAGACGCCATCTGGCCGAATCCGAGAACGCCGTAGAAGGTCTTCGCGATTTGTTGTGGGCGCTGCTCAACACGGAGGAATTTCTGACGAATCACTGACAGTCGACATTCACTGACTGCGAGAGATACGAATGAATCAACAATTCTGTGACGGCGTGACACGCCGCGATCTGCTGCAGGTGGGAAGTCTCGGCCTGGTCGGGTTGTCCTTGTCAAACTGGATGCGGATCGCACAGGCCGCCCCGACTTCGGGCGCGACGGCCGACTCGGTTATCTTTCTGAATCTGGCAGGCGGTCCCGCGCATCTGGACACGCTCGACATGAAGCCCGAAGGGCCAGCCGAGACCAAGGGAGAATTCCAGCCGATCAATTCCAAGCTTCCCGGGTTGATCGTCTGCGAGCATCTTCCGAAGATCGCGGCGACGGCCGATCGGCTCACGTTCCTGCGCGGTATCAGCCATACGACCGGCGACCATCCGCAGGGGCAGGCGTATATTGCGACGGGTAACCGTCCCGGTCCGGCTCTCAAGCATCCCTCGTATGGTTCCATCGTAACGAAGGAGCTTCCCGGTCGTCCCGATTTGCCGCAGTACGTGGCCATCCCGCAGACCGAATGGTCGGCTGGCTATATGGGAGACGCGTATGCTCCGTTTAAGACCAACGCCGTCCCCAAGCCGGGCCAGCCCTTCTCTGTGAGAGGCATTACGCTGGCAGAGGGTGTCTCGATCGAGAAGGTCACTCGTCGCGAAAGTCTGCTGAACGACTTGGGGGCGAGCTTCCGGCAGGTCGACTCGAATAGCCAGATGCTCGAAGCGCTCGACACGTTTGGGAAGCAGGCCTTCGAAATGATGACGTCCGATCACACGCGAAAGGCTTTTGACGTAGCCAGTGAGCCGGAAAGCATCCGTAACTTGTTTGGCGGAGACGAACTGGGGCAGAGTCTGTTGCTGGCCACGCGGCTGGTAGAAAGTGGCGTCCGCTTCGTCACCGTGACCAATGGCGGCTGGGACACACACCTGGACAACTTCGACGGGCACAAGAAGCTGATGCCCCCGCTCGATCACGGTCTGACGGCAATCGTCACGGCACTCGAGCAGAAGGGACTGCTCGAACGGACGCTTGTTGTCTGTATGGGCGAATTCGGCCGGACACCGAAAATCAACCAGAACATGGGTCGGGATCACTACCCCCGCGCCAACTGGTGTGTGCTGGCGGGGGGCGGTGTGCAGCCGGGACGCCTGATCGGAGAGACAGACAAAAAAGGCGAAGGACCCAGCGACGGGACCGATCTCAGGCCCGACGATATCGGCGCCTCGATCTTCCACGCACTGGGGATCGATCATCACAAAGAGTACTACACGAAGACAGGCCGCCCGGTTAGTCTGATTCCCCACGGCCGTGTGATCAATGAGTTGTTCTGAAGTGGCGCAGTTCGTGAGGGGCGCCACGGTGTTGTCTGCCACGGACCAAGCTCGCACCGCTCGCAGAGTCCTGCCACCCAATCGACGCACGGTTGCCCGCCCGTGACATCCAACACTGGGCTCCCGTTGCTCACGCTTCCGGCAGGCGAGGAGAACCCTTCACAAGGTCTCCCCGGCGGGCGTTACCGTGTCGCGGCGGAAGTCGATTCGCGGTCCTGTAACTCCTGCAACCAGTCGGCCGACGGGGGCGCGTACGGCCGGAATTTCTCCAGCAAGCCGCTGTCTTCGTGATACAGCAACGCCCGGTTCGGTCCCAGCCGCCTCGCGATCGGCGCCTCGATGAACTGGCTC
>CALJUK010000672.1 GCA_937975745.1 uncultured Planctomycetaceae bacterium
ACTTACGGCGACCTGGTTTAGATTCCTATCCTCTGCCGGATCGAACTCCAGCCCAAAGTGCTGGTCGCTCGGTACGACGTTCCCAAAGGCCACATTCGGCGGTCAGAAGATTTAACCTGGAAAGAAGTGAGCGCCGTCGGGCTGCACTTCACTGCGATGGGCGACCTGTTGGGACGCGAGGCCAGTCGTCCGCTCCCGGCGGGACATCTCCTCAAGCAGGACGACATCCGGGAAGTTCCGCTGGTCAGGACGAACGAGATCTGCACCGTCTACTCGGGACAGGCGGGGCTGGTCATTCGACGACAGTACAAGGCCCGTTCAGACGGAGCCAAGGGCCAGACGATTCCGATGATTTCACTCGATTCGGGCACGCAGATTCTGGCCCGGGTGACAGGCTTGCACGAAGCGGTCGTTGTCGGCGCGGGCGATGCGCTGAACGGCGCCCTCGGCGCACCGCTTCCGGTTGGTGCCACCCAACCAGGCGTGATCTACAGCGAAGAACAGCAACCGAGAACAAATCCAGCCGGTGTTGGTCCGCCACGGCGTTTTCAACGTCGGCCCCAGGAACAACTTGAGGAGGCTGGCGCATTGCCGTTTCCAACGGCACGGGAGGGGCTGCGATGAAAACCAGGCAACTTTCGCGACTCGCATTGGGGGTGGGAGGTTGGGCCGTCTTGGCGGGGAGTATCTCGCTGGCGGCATCCCAACCGGCACCGTTTAATTCTGGCGTATTTCCGGACGGCAATCGGCCGCGGAAGCTGAACGAGTACTCGTGGATTCACGTCGAACAACCCGAGCCGCGACTTGTCAAAGTGCACGACATTGTGACGATTGTCGTCGACGAGAAGTCCGAAGTGACGTTGAACTCGCGCTATAACAGGCAACGCAACGGCATCCTGAAGGCCGAAATCAAAGAGTTCCTGCGAATCGACAGTGCCGGAAACTTGGCACCGGCGGCGTTAGACGGGCCGAAGATTGACACGCAGCTGCAAAGCCGGCTGCAGAGTATGGGCCAAGTCACAGACCAGGAGGGCATTCGCTACCGGATCGCTGCAACCGTCGTCGACGTGCTGCCGAACGGCAACCTGGTTCTGGAGGCTCGGAAGGCGATTCGCACAAATGATGATGTCTGGGAATACCAGCTGACCGGCATGATCCGTAGCCAGGCTATCAACAACGACAACACCGCGCTGAGCGAAAATGTTGCCAACTTGTCCATCGAGAAAACACAGCGCGGCAAAGTGTTTGACGCCACACAACGTACATGGGGCCTGAGGCTGTACGACTGGCTTTTCCCATTCTAGCGGTGGTTCCCGGCCGATGCCGGGGGCTTGGCGAGGGCCGAGGCTCGCTCCGAATTTCTCTCGCACTCTTCCGCTGGCAAATGAGTCCAATCCATGTTGCATGACTCCCCAAGACCGACTTCTGCCAACTCGTCACGGGCCGCTCTCCGCGGTTTCGGCCGCAGTGGCGTCATTGTGGTGCTGGCAATCCTGGTGTTGCTTGTTTCTCAGCCCGCCGCCGAAGCACGTGTTCGACTGGAAGATATTTGTACGGTCTACGGTCAGAAAGAAGTTCGGTTGACCGGCGTCGGATTGGTCGTCGGCCTGAACAAGACCGGAGATGGGGGAAAAAATCTTCCGTCGATGCGTGCTCTGGCTGCGGCTTTAAGTCAGCTGGACATGCCAATCTCGGGTCTGGCGGAACTCCGTGACGCAGACAACGTGGCCGTGGTGATGATCGAGGCCACCGTTCCCAAGACAGGCATTCGCCGAGGCCAGAAGATCGACTGCTACGTCAGTTCATTCATGGGGGCCAAGAGTCTGCGAGGGGGCCGTCTTTTGATCGCACCACTGCGGATGGCTGAAGTCAACAGCGATACGCTGGTGGGCCTGGCGTCGGGACCTGTGTACCTTGAAGATGCTTCCGTCCCGACGAACGGCACCATTCCTGGCGGTGTGCTCGTCGAGCAGGACTTCTACACGTTCTTCGTCGACAACTCTCGCGGGCATACTGTTACCTTGCTCCTCAATGAGCAGTATTCGAGCTTTCACGCATCGAGCGAGGTGGCACGCCTGGTGAACGCCGAGTTCGAGCACGAAACGGGAAATGAACAGCTGGCCCGCGCCATCGGGCCGGGAGTTGTTGAGGTCCGGATTCCCGAAGAATATCGTGAGTATCCGGTCGAATTCGTTGCAGAAATGATGCGGGCCGGCATCGACAACCCCAGCTCGCAGGCTCGCGTTGTCGTCAATGTCAAGTCGGGAACGGTAGTGGTCACCGGCGAAGTCGAGATCAGTCCGGTGGTGATTTCACACCCGAATTTGACCGTCGAAATCGGACAGGAACAATTTCCCGGTGCCGGTGGCGCATTCGTCGATTTGCTCGATCAGGCGGGACGGCAGTCGCCGCAACAACTCCGCCACCTGGTCACCGAATTGAACAAACTTCGAGTGCCCAAAGAAGATGTCATTTCCATCATCCGCGAGTTGCACCGAAGCGGAAAATTGCACGCCGAATACGACGAACACTAGAACCAGTTTCAAAACCGGTTGGTGGCGAGTCTTCGGCCAGCATTCACAGGACGAAGACGAAGCACACAGAGGTTTTGGAACCGCTTCTAGTGGCTGAAATCTGAAGGTAACTCTTCGGCCGACAGCGGTCGTCCCAATTTAGTAGCGAAACGAAACGAGACGGACCATGACAGCTCCCATCTTCTCGTCGAGCCTCTCTTCCGGACAGTCCATCAATGCAATTGCGAATGCGGCACAGACGAATACCGACGGCCCGTCGACGGAGACGAAGGAGGCTTTCCAGGACTTTGTCGGCGGCACGTTCTTCAAGATGATGCTGAAGTCCCTTCGCGACGGTCAGGAGAAATCGGCCTATTTCCACGGCGGCCAGGCCGAGGATGTTTTCCAGGGACAGTTGGACCAGCAGGTGGCCGAGGACCTGGCTCGCACTCACGGGGCGGCGTTTGCCGATTCGATGTTTCAGCAGTTTTCTTATCAAATTCGCTAAAGTCGTGGCCCTGCTGGTGGGCGAATGTGTCGTCACGATGCCCACTGGACCGCGATCCGCACGATTCGCGCGTTGATCCGCAGGAATTCTCTCACCCAGCGAACAGGTTCGGCCGAATTCTTATCTATGGGCCGATCGTACGGTTCTTGCCGAATAGTCCGGTCCTGTCGCTTGACGGGCCGGTCCGACCGTGGTGATAGACGCGGCCAGGATCATTCGGCGAGCTGGAAACCGCGAAAACCGCTGTTGCGGTCGGCTGGTCGCCGCAGCGTAACTGGCTGCTGGAAAGAAATCGGGGGGGAAGATGCATCCCAGTGGTGCCCGTCAAGTGCGCGCCGAATCGGCCGCCACCGTGTTGGACTCGATCCGTCTACTGCTGCAGAAACTTGCGGAAACACAGCAGGCGTTTTTGGAACTGCTGCACGAAAAGTCTGAAGAACTGCGAAGTCCACGGGCAGCGCACATGCGCGAGCTTGTCAGACGCGAACAGCTGTTTGTCCAGCAATTGAGCGGCCTCGAACAGCGGCGAGCCGACATCCTGGCTGAGGCGGTTCAGCGTGGCTTCTCTTCCGGGACGCTGCGAGGCCTGCTGCAGCGACTGTCGGCTGAAGGTCAGAAGACAAACGACTTGTTGACGCTGGTCAAGTCGTGCGAAGGTGTCGCCGTGCAGATTCGACAGTTGAGTTGGACGCAATGGATTGTGGCCCAACGGGCGTCGGCCTATTTCAAGTCGATTTTGGAACTGATTGCCAACCACGGCCAGAAGTCGCCGGACTACAGTCATGGAGCACAGCGTCCGACGGTGGGGGGCGCGATTCTGGACGCTTCGGCTTGATCGGACTTGAAGCCGCTCCGGGCAAACAGAAAGAGACTCTGCAATGGGACTAACCAGCGCTCTGGCGATGGCTGGGAATGCGTTGGAGGTGTTTAGCAACGGCATCCAGGTTGCCGGCCAGAACATCTCCAATAGCACCACGCCTGGGTACGTCCGCGAAAAGCTGATTCTGCAGACTGCCGGAACGGCGGTACAAAACGGCCTTGTCTTAGGAAGCGGCGTCGCGGCCACGTCGGTTGTTCAGCAGATCGACAAGTTCCTCGAAACCCGGATCTACTCCGCGAACGCAGATGCTGCGGGTGCGGTGGCCCGGCAGGCAGCCTATCAAGATATTGAAGTTCAGATGGGAGCCCTGGGCGAGGGTGACATCGCCTCGGGAATCAGCCGTTTCCTGGCCAGTCTCAGTACGGTTGCCGACCAGCCGGACTCTGGCCCCAACCGTGGCTTCGCGATCGAACAGGGGAAACAGCTGGCCTCTCGGATTACCAGGTTGCGACAGCAGATTGATACCAGCCGAAACTTTGCCACACAGCGAGTTTCGGCATTGGCTTCGGAAGCCAATCAACTGATCGACACGGTCAACACGTTGAACAAGCGGATCTCGCAGGTGGAGCAGGGGGGATTGCTCGGCAGTGATGCCGGTACGCTTCGGTCGCAGCGTTATCAGGCGTTGGACCGGCTGTCAGAAATTGTCTCGATCCAGGTGAACGAGCAGTCCGACGGACAGGTCAGCATTTACGTTGGAAGCGAGACGCTGCTGGATGCGGGATCGAAACAGCAAATTGAAGTGAATCCGTTGATGGATCGTGGACTGCTGGTGAGCGCGCTGTCGCTCTCCAAAACTGGGGCCACTCTGCCAGCTGTCTCTGGTGAGATCACCGGAGAGCTCGAAGGCCGCGACGACATTCTGGGAGGATTCGTTGATCAACTCGACCAGCTCACCGGGCAGTTAATCCAGGGGTTCAACGAGCTGCATACATCGGGCCGCGGGGTCAAAGGTTTTACCGATCTGACTTCGGCTCAGCGTGTGAAGGATTCGTCTGCCGATCTCAACGCGGCGGGGCTTGACGTGACGCCGCAGCACGGAAGTTTTCTGTTAGCGGTGAAAAACTCGGACACGGGTGTCGAGCAGAGCCAACGCATACAAATCGATCTGGATGGGATTGGTGCGGACAGTTCGCTGGAGGATGTCCGAGCGGCGATCGATGCGGCCGACAACGTGAGTGCCAGTATCACAAGTGACGGCCGCTTGCAGATTCAGGCGGGCAACGGCTACGAGTACTTTGTTTCTGACGATTCCAGCGGCTTTCTGTCAGCGATCGGGTTGAATACGTTCTTTACCGGCAGCGGCTCGGCAGATATTGCCGTCAACTCGGTCTTGGCGAGCAATAGCAACTATCTGGCGACAGGGCAGGGGGGAGGCCCGTCCGATGGACGGAATGCGACACTGCTGGCTCAGTTCGCCGATCAGGCATCGGACGCGCTCGACGGGAAGTCCATTTCCGCCTTCTACAACACGATTGTGGCCTCGACGGCACAGGCCAGCGCATCGGAACAGGCCGTTGCGGCCGGATTCTCTGCGTTCAAAAACACGCTCGATGGGCAACGTTCGCAGAAGTCGGGTGTCAGCCTGGACGAAGAAGCGATCTCCATGATGCAGTACCAGCAGGCATATCAGGCTTCGGCGCGGATGATCAGCGTTGTTGATGAACTGTTCACCGTGCTCTTGAATCTGTAATCGACAAGCGATTCGAGCCGAACGACTGCGATTTCGTTTGTTTTGTAGGGTAAGAATCCCATGGCCATTGGACCGATTCTGCCGGGACGCGTTCCCACCTCGTTGATGTCTTCGCGGCTCGCGAGCCATCTCACCAGCGAAGGGAACTTGCTGACCCGTCTGCAGGAACAAATTCAGACCGGCCAGAAGTATTCACTTCCCAGTCAGTCGCCACGAGCCGCAATTCAGGCGGTCCTTCTACAACAGGGCCTCGAACGGCAGACGCAATACCAGGCGAGCCTCAGTACGGCGCGAACAAACCTGTCGCTGACCGAGCAGGCACTCTTGAACGTTTCGGATGACATTAGTCGTGTGAAGTCCATTATTCTGTCCGGTACCGGTTCCAACTCGACTGCTGCCGAGAAGCGGACGCTCGCGGACGAGGTTGCCACCATTCGTCGAGATTTGGTCAACCAGGCGAACAGCAGTAACGCGGGGCGATATTTGTTTGGCGGTAGCGGGTCGAACACGCCACCTTTCGAAATTGGAAACGCCGGAGCCGTCCGCTACACA
>CALJUK010000673.1 GCA_937975745.1 uncultured Planctomycetaceae bacterium
CAGCCTGGGGGTCACGCTCTACCAGATGCTGACCGGTCGGCGGCCTTTCGATCGCCCGAGCCTGATGGCGACGCTCAAAGCGATCGGCTGCGACGAACCGGAACCGATCGCAGAGGAATTGGACGAGCAGACCCCGGCCGAAATCTCCGCTCTCGTCTCGCGACTGCTGCAAAAGGAGCCCGATTCCCGCTTCCAGACGGCCGATGAACTTCTCACCGCCGTCGACGCCGTCGAGAGCGGCCGGAAGATCCCACAAGTCGCATCCGCACCCGAAACTGCTCGGCCCCAGCAGCGAATCCTGCTCGCCGTCGCCGGCCTTTTCGCGGCCGTGTTTCTCGCCGGAATCATCGTGATCGTCCGCGACAAAGACGGCAAGATCACAGGCTGGTTCCGCGTGCCGCCAGGAGGATCCGTCGAAACAACTGAAGAAATGGAACCGGCCACAACTCCGGAGAGTGAGGCCGATGCCAGCGGGACACCCTGGCACAGCTGGCCCGCCGACGCCCCGAAACCGGCAATTGCTCCCTTCAATGCCGACGAAGCGAAAGCCCAACAACACGCCTGGGCGAAATACCTCGGCGTGCCGGTCGAGTACACGAACTCCATCGGGATGAAGTTTCGCCTGATTCCGCCGGGGGAATTTCTGATGGGATCAACCGACAGAGACCGTTTACGATTTCTTGAGGAAGCGAAGGCCGCTCGGGATCGATGGGCGACTGACTACATCACAGGCGAAGGTCCGCAGCACAGGGTGTGGATCACGCAACCGTTCTATCTGTCCGTCAATGAAATCACGCAATCGCAATACGCCCAGGTGATGGGCACGGATCCGTCCCACTTCTCCAGCACCGGCGAAGGCAATGAAAAAGTTGCAGGCCGGTCGACCAGCAATCACCCGGTTGAGACGGTGTCCTGGTTCGATGCGGTCGAATTCTGCAATAAACTGAGCGACCTGCACGGACTTCGAAGCAGCTATGAGATCTCGGACGAGACTGTCACTCAAGTTATCGCGAGCGGATACCGACTCCCGACTGAAGCCGAGTGGGAATTCGCTTGCCGCGCCGGAACCAGTGGAGCATTCAGCTATTCTCAGGGATCACATATCGGCGAAGTCGGATGGTATAAGGGAAACTCATCCGACATGACTCATCCCGTGGGCGCGAAGTCGCCCAACGGATTCGGTCTGCACGACATGCACGGCAACGTCTGGGAATGGTGCCACGACTGGTACAGCGACACCTGGTATCTGAGATCCAACGGCCAGGACGCAGTCGACCCTGCCGGTCCTACTTCAGGCGCCGG
>CALJUK010000674.1 GCA_937975745.1 uncultured Planctomycetaceae bacterium
ATTCAGCAATGGGCGGTCGATCAACAGGGAACGTGGATCAGCCAGTTTGTCGACCCACTCTCGTTGCCGTGGCGCATCGGGTTTGCCATTGGTGTCTTCCCCTCGCTGCTGATCATCTGGATTCGCGCGTCGCTGGTCGAACCGGAAAGCTGGCAAGCCGCGCGGCAGCGAGCGGCTGAAGACAAAACGCTAGCGATGGGCACCATCACCGAACTCTTCGGGGGAAAGTTACTGTCCCGGACGCTGATCGGCGTTACCCTGGCAGCGGTGGGCCTGGCCACGTTCTGGGGCGCCCACATCTACGGTAAGAACGTGCTGGTGCAAGCCGTCGAACGACGGGCGGCGGAGCAACAGGCGAGCGCATCCGAAACCGTCGTCAGTGAAGATCATGCGGCGGATTTAAAGCAGTGGGAAATGCTGGGAATGTTTCTGGTGACGACTGGGGGCGGGCTGGGACTGCTGTCCTTTGGCCCCATCTCCGAACGGATCGGCCGTCGGGCGGCGTTCAACTTCTTTCATCTTGGAGGACTCGTCAGTTCGCTAGTGATGTTTCAGTTCCTGAAGGACGTGCCGGCCGTGTTGATTGCGGCACCCATTTTCGGATTCCTGTCGCTCGGCATGCACGCCGGTTACGCGATCTACTTTCCCGAACTGTATCCCACACGTCTGCGCGGAACGGGGACCGGCTTCTGCTTCAACGCTGGTCGGATCCTGGCGGCGCCAATTTTGTTCATCAGCGGCTGGATGCAGAAAGATTGGGGCTACACACTCAACGACTCCGCATCTCTGCTGAGTCTGCTGTTCCTGGTCGGGTTGGTCGCGCTGATTGCCGCACCCGAAACTCGTGGACAGGAACTTCCCGAGTAGCCTCGCGTTATCGCTTACCAGCTGTCGGCTGACCCGCAACGGTTCGTTGGTATTCGGGGAAAGTCAACTTGGTGATTTCGTCGCTGGCCAGCAGCGTCTTCCAGTGATGGATGGAGCTCCGGTCGCGGCTGTCGAGATTCCAGTGGATGCGATGTTGAGCCAGCAATTGAATGGGGGGATCGAACTCGGTCCGGCGTTCCACTTCGATTGGAATCAGGCCTCGGTTGAGCAGTTCCTGATCGACCATCGTGCGGGCTTCGGGCAAGAATGCGCCCGGATGCAGGACGAAGTTCAGGCGGGCCATCCAGTCCGCGTAGCGAATGCAGGGAGCGACAACTTCGGGCGAAGGGGGCTGGGCACACTTGACCCGATACGACAGAGTCGGGCTTTCGAGCAACAGCAGCATTTCGTCCGCTCGATAGTCGACTTGAAAGCGAGGATTCCGCTGGAATTGCAGGGCCTCCGCCGCCTGAACCGACTTGGAATCACCCGAATCCTGCAGTTCGGCGATGTAGTTGGCTGTCTCATTATCGGCGATCTTGAGCAGGTTGCGAATCTCGTCAAACGAGACGGTGGTTACCAGCATTCGCGATTCGTTCAGGATCGTGAACCGCCGTTCGGCCGGTTCGAAGATCGTGATCTCTCCGACTGTGTCGATGTAGTCGTACACCTTCCCTGCATGAAACAGCGACAGGCTGCGGGCAATAATGCGTTGTTTTCCCGCAGAGTCGGCCGACGAGGGGGATGTGTCGTAGACGCGGGTGTAGATGCGAATTTCCTGCGCCGTGGCAGTCGAGGCCAGCAGCGGAAACAGGCAGGCAAAGGAGAGAATCGTCCGAGACATCGTCGCGTTCCTTCGGTCCGAACGGACTGAATCCGTCAGTCGGCGATCGGCGACTCATGTCGAGCGCGCACCGATAGACGGCTACCCGCCGACAGGCAGAGTGGTCCGTCACGACAACGCTGACAACACCAATGGCCGCAGACTTCAAGTCCGCCGACATTCAGCTGGCGATGAAGATCGTGTAGGAGATCGAAACGTAGAAGGGGGGAATTGGAGCTGGAGAATAACCGCCGTCTGTCATTAAGGCAAGGCGAGTTCTCCGACGGCGGCCGGTGAGGAGGCACACTGCCGACAGACCTGCCGTGCCTCTCTTCGCAGGAGACCGGCTGTCAGGCCGATTCTTTGGATTCGACCGGAGCAGGGGAACGGGGGCGAGTCCGGCGAGGATCCGCGCGTTCGGTCAGCGATTCGGCACAGATGTGCTCGACGACGTCCTGTGCCAATTCGTCCATCTCCAGCACGAGCGAGTCGACACGCCCCGCCAGGTACATGTAGAGAATCAGTGATGGAATCGCGATGACCAGACCCGCTGCCGTCGTCAACAAGGCCAATGCAATCCCGACAGCCAGTTCTTCGGCTTTGCCCATTCCCGAGCTGTTGGCGATCTGGTTGAACGCCTGAATCATGCCGATGACAGTACCCAGCAAACCCAACAGCGGTGCCACCGTCGCCACGCCGTTAATGACCCGCAGGTGCTGACGCAATTGCGCGACCTGACGTTCTCCACCGTCGATGATTGCCTGCTCGACCTCGACGCTGGGCTTGCCCCACTTGCGGATTCCGTGGGCAAAGACGGCCGCAACGGGACTGGGGTTCTCTTCGCACAGCCGCAGGGCCGTTTCCGGATCCAGTTTCCGCTGGTCAAGCAGTTGCAGGAACCTTTCGACAAACGGTCGGGGAATGACGCGAGCCCGCCGAAGCATGACGATGCGTTCGATCGCAAACCACATCGCAATCACCGACGCGATGACAAACGGGATCAGAAAGTAGCCCAACTCGCGAATGATAGCCGTCGGCGTCGAAGGGATGGAGGAGGTCTTCTGGGACTCTTCCGCGACTGGCTCAGCCGCTGTCGCGACGGCCTCGACAGCGACCGGTTGTTCCGTGGGAGCTTGTGCCCAAGCGGGGCCGCTGCCAGCCAGAATGGACCAACTGGCAGCCAACAGAGTGATTCCGTAGATGGCAGCTGACCGCCAACGACGGGGCCGGGACCGTCCGCGGGAGGACTTGGGCCACTGGTCGCATGAGTCATCGCAAAACATTCGGTGTTCCGCCTCAGTAGTCGCGGCGTCGAATCATCGAATGGAAACCAGGCGCCCAGAGGCTCTCATTGTCGGTTCGGTGGACTTCAGTCCTGCCAGCAAACGTCTTGGAGGTAAATTGTACGAACTCCAATCGCTTTCCGGAATGCAGAATCGGGCTCACAGATGATCATTTCAACTTTGAAGCGATCGCTTTCAATCGTTCGCTGGCCTTGGGAGCGAACTCGGAATCGGGAAATGTCTTGATCAGATCCTGATAGGTTTTGGCCGCCTTGGGCCATTCCATCAAGGCTTCGTGGCACATTCCCGTCTGAAACTTCGCCGGTGCCCGCCACTCAGGATAGTCGTACTGGATGTCGACTTTCAGGTATTCGAGCAGCGCAGCCTGGTAATTTTTTTCGACCAGGTAGGTCTCGGCCATCAAAAACTGGCTTTTGGCGGCCGTCGGTGTGCGGCGACCCGACGTATCAGAAATGACCTTCTGGAACGCTTCCCGCGCCTCGGTAAACTCGGCCCGGTTCTTGTGTGCCCGGCCGACGATCTCCCACGCCTGATACAGCAGGGGCGATTCGGGCAATTCTTTCTCGAAATTGTCGACTGTCGCAAAGACGGCGTCGTAGTTTTTGGCTCGCAATTCGGCCTCGGCCAACAGAACCCAGACCCGGGGGAACCAGACCGCCTGCCGGGATTGCTGGTTCTCGGTCTCTTTCAGTTCGTGCAGTTGCTTCCGTGCTTCTTCAAGTTGGCCAGCCCGCAGGAGTGCATCCGCCTGGTTCAGCTTGGCGAAGTCCGCGTGAGGACTCTCCGGGAACTCGGTCAGCAATCGGCGTGCAAGCTGCTCCACAGATTTCCAGTCTTCCCGTTCAACGGAAATGTCGATCAGACGATACAAAGCGACCGATTTGACCAATGCATCCGAACTCGCGCTGGTCGCCAAGTCGCGAAATTCTTTTTCGGCCGGTTCAATTCGGCCTGCCAGCAAATCACTTTCAGCCAGACTGAGGCGGGCGTTGTTGGCGAGAGGGCTGGTGGGCTCGTCTTTGATCAGGCGGCGGAAAATTTCGTCGCTCCGTTCGAATCGCTCGGCCTCGTAGTTCAGCAGGGCCCACTCGTCGAGCAGACGATCGCGGTTCTCCAGCTTGGGGAAGGCTTTCAGTAGCGATTCGTAGGCTTTATCTGCTTCTTCGATACGATCCTGTCGTGACAGCAGTCGGGCCCGTTGCAGGCCGGCCAGATAACCATGCCGGCTGTCAGAATACGCTTCGAAGGCTTTCGCATACGCCGCGAGTGCACTGTTCGCCTCGCCCGCCTCTTCCAGCGAGTTGCCCCACAGATAGGCGGACTCGGCAGCGAGCTCGTTCTTCGGGTCGTCACGGACCAGTTCCTCGAATGCCTCCGCGGCGGCCGCGTGCTGCTTCAACTCTCTGCGGCTCCAGCCCAGGCCCGAGAGTCCCAGCACATGGTAGGGCGAGGCTTTGCCCTGCTTTGCCAACTGGCCGAACAGCTCAGCCGACCAATCCCACTTCTTCGTGTTGTACGCAATTTCCGCGACCTGATGCGTTGTCCGGGCCAGGACGTCGCTCTTGGGAAACCGGTTCCCAAGCATCGTCAGGTTGAACTGGGCCTTTGTTTGGTCGCCCTGATGTGCCTCAGCGAGTGCTCGTGTGGCGATGGCCTGCTCGGCCTGGGAGAACTCTTCGGCAATTTGTTCCGGCGTGTATAGGTGCAGCCAGGGCTCGTGGTGAAACGAGTGATTGCCAATCTCATGGCCCGCCTCGGCCAGCGAACTCAACGCC
>CALJUK010000675.1 GCA_937975745.1 uncultured Planctomycetaceae bacterium
GACTCGATTGCGGGTCACACCATTGGGATCGCGATGTCAGGCAATTCACCAATTCCGCCTGTAACTCGCTGGGTCGAAGAATATTACGGCCTGATCTACCGGTACGCATACCGGTTGTCGGGCTCTCGGACCGACGCAGAGGATCTGACGCAACAGGCGTTCTTGAAGGCCCACGCGTCGCAGGATCAGCTTCGAAACCCAGTGGCAGTCAAGAGTTGGCTCTGCACGATCGTTCGCAATACCTACTTGAAGACAATCCGTTCCGGTGGTGGTTCGCCGCCTGTCCTGCTCGATTCACTTGCCGATCAGCCGGCGCCTCCTCCTCCCAATGCGGATATTGACGAAGAACTTCTACAGCAGGCGCTTTCCGAGTTGCCGGAAGAATTTCGGACTCCGATTGTGCTGTACTACTTCGAGGAGTTCTCGTACCGGGAGATTGCCGACCAGATGCAGACTCCGTTGGGAACTGTCATGAGCCGACTCTCGCGGGCAAAACAGTTTCTGCGCGATCGGCTCGGAACGCAATTGCTGGCTGAAGAAACTGATGTGGATGATTTATCGAGCAGCCTTCGGGCGAAGGAATTCATGACCGGGTCAGCAGCAACGGGCCAGTAGCGAGGGCGAGCCAGACACGATCAGGCGCTCTCGATGCCGGGAAGACAGAGGACCGGCCGGGAAGACAGAGGACCGCAATGATGGACTGCCAGCGAGCCAGGCAGATTCTGGAATGGGACGACGAGGCGACATCGGCCGACGTGAAACGCTCGGGCGAAGCTCGAACTGCTGCGCCCGGGGAAGTGTCTCTCGCCAAAGCCCATGTGACGTCCTGTCGGGACTGTGCAACGTCGCTCGCCCATGTGGTCGCGTGGGACAGGAAACTCGCTGCGGCGATTCGGCATGTCCCTCTGCCAGTGGGTGGACAGGAACAGGTTCAATCGGCTGTTCAGGCCGCCGTTCAGGCCGAGAGGAATGCCAGCCCGAGTGGTGCGTCAACTGAGGCGGCCGAGGGAACACGGCGTGTGGTCGAAGCCGCTGGAAATAGCCCGCGGACGTCGCGGCGGACCATGTTGCGAGCGGCGGCCGTTGTGGCTGTTGCCGCAGCGGTTTGTGTTGCGGTTCCGTTGTGGCTGCTGCAAGGCGCAGCCAAGCCGACGGTCCAATTGGCCGACCTGCAGCAAGCGGTTCTGGTGACCGGCGGACAACTTCCGGCGTTTGACGGCCCATTTGAGGCAATCTTGCCCAATTCGCAGTGGTCATCGAACTCGCGATTGGCGGTTTCCGGGCCGTACGGCCTGCCCATCAAGACGGCGTCGGGAATATCACAGGGTGCTGTCTACTCGGTTCGGTTGCACGTGTCGGAACAGCATCGTGTGGCCGGCCTGCTGGTCGTCATCCCGCGCGGGACACTGGTGGACCCGCCCGTGCAAGCCGGGTTTGACCCCGGTTCGGTGACCTATCTGGGGAATGCGACCCGACGTCTGGCCTGCGTCAGTTGGTCGGAGGGCCACCTGGTCTACCTGTGTGCCATCGCGGGCAGCGCGAATGACATTGAATCGCTGGCCATGGCTGTCATGCCTCGCGCCGCATGAGACTCGCCGTGGCAGAGGCCCCCTCGCTTATACCCCAGTAACTTCCCGCATACTGGATGCAGAAAACCGCCTTCGCGGCATGATGTCGGCGTGTGACAGCGCCTGCGCGTGCATACGGCCTGCCGGACCGGTTCCGGCCTGGCGTCGTCGTCGGCCGGGATGGCTTCTTCCTGCCGCACGGGGCTCTGCCCATCTTGGTCCGGTCCATCCCGACAATTGGAGCGTGCCGCGCTGACAGATAGCGGCTTCTGGCGTGTCTGCGCGAAATCGGATTCTACGGTAGCGTGGGGAGCTCCGAGCAGAGATACATGGCTTTGGGGACGGTCAATTCGAGGAGTTGCTGCCACTGATGGGACAAGTTCGAGCTCTTCGCGGAGCTGGCGAGGATTTCCATGAAGCTGCTGGGGAATGAGTACTTCACCACACGCGCCTTCGCGAGTCCCAGTTCTTCCTGCAGTGCAGCGATGGCATCCTCTTTGTAGCCCACTTTGTCGACCATACCCAGTTTCAATGCGCCGTCGGCCGTATAGACCTGACCGGTTGCCAATGCGCGGACCTTCGCGTCATCGAGCTTTTCGCGGTTGTCGGCAATCACCTTGACGAACCGGTCAAACGAATCGTCGATGATGGCTTTCCAGATCGCTGTCTCGTCCGGCGTCATCGGGCGAAACGGGCTGAGGGCGTCTTTGTACGGTCCCGTGACCAATGGGTCGGACTGAATTCCCACCTTCTCCGCCAGTCCGGACGCGTCGAAGCGGGGAATAATCACGCCGATCGAGCCGGTCCAGGTGGTGGGCTCGACGTAGATCACGCTTTTGGGGCCCGCTCCCATGGCCACGTAGTAGCCTCCTGATGCGGCAATCCGCTGCATCGAGACGGCCATTGGCTTCTTTTCGCGGAGCAATTGCAGCTCGTGATAGATGCGGTGACTGTCTGCCACAAGGCCCCCGGGGCTGTCGATCACCAGGACGACACCTTTCACGTTGTCGTCTTCCTTCGCTTGGCGGATGGCCTTGACCGCCTGTTCTGTATACGGAGGCATGATGGTCGCGGTGATTTCAATGAGCGCGATCTTGTCGCCTGCTTCTCTGTCGCCCGAGTCGAATTTTTCGTGCGGTGGCTCGGCGGACTGGAAGTACTGCTCGTACTGCACCTGAAGTGTAAAGTTGTACATTACTGAAAATGCCAGCGCCACCAGCAGCAGTCGTGTCCACAACGACTTCCTGCGGGGAGGGGGAGGCGGAGGCAGGTAGGCCGGGGGACGTGGAGGGGCGTCAGCTTGCTGATCTGGCTGCGAATGGTCGGTCGTCATCGTAGGTGGATCGCTCGAATGTTAGGTGGGGTGAAATTCGTAATGTGGAGTGTTTGTTCCGGTCGTGCGGGTCCAGCGCATCGTCCAGCCAGATTCGGAGACAAAACCAGCACAGCCGTCAAAATCCCGGTCAAACCGGCGTCGATACATGGAGTATGCGTGACGATTCTTCGCATCGTGTCGAAGATTCGCCACGAACACATGAATCGCATTATCCGAGATGGGACGAGAAGACTCAACCGCAGGCACATCCCAGCCAGGTGGACCGGTGGACTGCAACTCGACACGGACGCCGCAGGCAGACTCCCGCCAGTCATGAGGAGATTACTGGAAATGAAATCGAGATCGGGCTTCTACGCGGGGGCATGGCTCCTGACAGCAGCGACAGGACTGATGATGACCCAGTCCGTTTCGCTGTGGGCACAATTGGATTCGTCGGCGAACAACGCGGACTCCAGTCGGGGTTCGGGTTCGCCCACTGCCATTGCCGATCAGGCCAACTCACCGTTGCAAACAGCAGTCCAGCGAGAGCTGGACGCAATATATGCCAGCAAGGGATTGCAGGCGCCGACAATGACGCTTAAAGCGGCCACCGAACAGGTGAAAGCCGGTTCGGCAGGGCAAGTGTCATCGGCGCCAGTGCACAGCTACACGGTGTTGGATCGAATCAAGGGTTCGTTGGGAATCAAACCGCGAGCTGCGACCAACGGGAGGCGTCACCAGCTGGCGGCCGCCAAGAGCGGTGTCGAACACGCTGGATTGCAGACCACGCCGGCACCCAGTCCGTACGACGGATCGCCGGTTCCCAGTGTTCGTCCCAGCGATGTTGAGCAAAAATTGGCTGAGCTTTACGCTCGTGACGGCCGGCAGATGCCTTCGATGCAACTGAAGGAAGCCGCACCGAAGACGGCAGCTCCGCAACCGCAGGAGATGATGGCGGCCCAGAAACGGTCGTGGTATCAGTCGATTGATTTGCCGTCGATGCCGGAATTCAGACGGCCGACCATGCCGCAGTTCGAGATGCCGGAGTTCGACATGCCTTCGCTGCCGAAGGTCTCACTTCCGTCTGTCTCCAAGTTGCCCAAGCCGAACTTTTCCGAAATCGAGATGCCAACTCTGCCGCACGTGTCGGTCCCGTCCATCTCAGACACGTTCGAGGAACTGGCCGAGCGCGTTCCGCATCGTTCGACAAGCACACGGTTGAAGCCCGCCGCCCCGAGTTCTCAGTTGGCCGGTCGTCTGCCGCGTGGTTTGCCGCAAAAATTCACTCCCTCGAAGACCAAGGCGGAACAGAAGCCAGCCGCTCTGCCGCCGGCACCTCAGCCCGCCCCCAGCCAAATTGCGAAGGCGGCTCCCACTGGCAAGCCCATCCCGGCTGCTGCCCCGGAAGCCAAAGTCACTGCCCCGAAGGTCAAAGCGGTGACTCAGGTGTCTGCCGTCGACGCGACTGCTACACCGACCCCGGCTCCGGCCCAGGCCAAGAAGCCCGTCCAGGTCGCCAAGGTCGAACTTCCAGTTGCTCAACCGAGCGAACCGGCCCTTCCGGAACGAGCCCCGGCCGCCGAGCCGCAGAAGCTCGATCCGCAGATGGCCCGCATCCTGGCTCGCGGCGACTTGCCGGGCCTGAAGGGTTTCTGCCCGGTGACGATTCGCGACGAGCGGAGATTGGCCGACGCCAGCAACGAATTTAAGTCCTTCCACGACGGCCAGGTCTACAGCTTTGCCTCAGCCGAAGCGAAGCTCAAGTTCGACCAGTCGCCCGAATTGTATGTCCCGATGGCAGGCGGTCAGGATGTTGTCCTGCTCTCCGAGAACATCCAAAGGGACGGCAGCCTGGATCACGCGGTCTGGTTCCGCGATCGCCTGTATATGTTCAGCACAGCTGAGAACAAGGCTGCATTCATTCAAGAGCCTTCCTCCTTTGTGACGGCTGAATAGTTGAGTCATTCCGACCGGCTGTCGCTCCGACAGTTGGAAACGCCCGCTCTCGTTGTCGATTCCCAGTAGCAGCAACCCTCGTCGGACGCCCGCACGTCTGACGGGGGTTGTCTGTTTTCAGTGGGCGGGTTTCAGGCGATCTGCTGGGCCTGGTGGTTTATTGTCCGGTCGAAACCAGACGACTGTGACGCCACAGGCTTTGTACGGGGATCATCATCTTCCGCCAGCGGGAGAGCTTCACCCGGCGGCTATAGACGTCGTAGTTCCGTCGTTTGATTTCGCGCAGCAGCCCACCGTACAGCCGGAGCATCGCATCGAAGACCGCATGGCTGCCCGGATCGAGGTTCTCGAACAGTTCGGCCGCTTGCCGAAAACACGACTCGGCCCTTGCCACTTCGAATGCCATCAGCCGGCCGAACCGCTCGTCGCGACAACCAAGGCGGATGTCGTTGGCCGTGTAGTCGAACTGCCGCAGATCCTCTGCAGGCAGGTAGACCCGCCCCCGCGCAGCATCTTCCTGCAGATCCCGAAGGATGTTTGTCAGTTGGAACGCCAGACCGCAGTCAACACTCCGCTGACGGATCTGCATTGGATCGCCCCGAACGCCCCAAATCTGCACGCAGCATAGTCCGACGACACCTGCCACCAGGTAGCAGTACCGTTGTAAATCGTCGAACGTTTCGAACCGGACGGCCTCCAGATCAGACTCGATTCCGTCGAGCACGGCGAAGAGATGTTCGGGTGGAATGCGATACCGCGTCACCGTGTCGATCAATGCCGGAAAAACCGGATGTCCGTCCGTCTGTCCGGCCAATGCGTTCGTCAGGCTGGCTCGCCAGTCGGCCAGAAGCTGGCGGCGTTCCGCGGGGGGCCAGTCGCCATCGTCTCCCAGATCGTCCGAAACTCGCAGGAAGGCGTACAACGCACACATCGCGCGATGTTTGGGCCGGGGGAGCGTGTAAAAGGCGTAATAGAAATTGTGCGCCGTCTGCCGCGATAGCCGGCATGCATACGCATACGAAGCTTCGAGCGGGTCACTCACGCCTCGGCACCTTGCGGGAAAGTAGAAGAATTGGCCTGAACTCTGGTCAGAGAGAGTCCTCTCGGCGGTGTGTCAGCGGGCGACAGATTGTTCGCCCCAAAGAAGCCGCAGCGAGACGGAGCATGTCAAACTTGGTGACGACCGGGCGTCGCTCCAGAACTCGGTAGCCCATCGTCTCGATTCGTTCGAGAATCCGCAACCCTCCTCCGGCGAACAGTTCGATACTCAAACCGAGCCGCCCCGACAGACGCTCCGCCAGCGGCCGACCAGCCAGAAGGAACTCTCGAGCCCGCGCTACTTCAAACCGCATCATCTCCTGGAAAGCCTCATTGGTTTCCCGAAGCTGAAGTTGCTCCTGTCCGTAACCAAACCGGTGGAGATCTTCCAACGGAAGATAAATTCGGCCCAGATCGAGATCACGACTGACGTCCTGCCAGAAGTTGGCCAATTGGAGTCCAGTGCAAACCGAGTCCGAGTCCCGGATGTTTTCGTCCGACGCCTGCTCGAAGACGGCCAGTACTAATCGTCCGACGGGATTGGCACTCCGACGGCAGTAGTCGACCAGACGGGCGAAGTCCTCGTAACGGGTGACGCGCTGGTCCTGCTCGAAGGCAGACAGCAGATCCGCAAATAAAGTGATCGGCAGGTCGAACCGGCTAATGGTCGGCTGCAATGCCACAAAAACCGGGTGCGTGACCCGTCCGGCGTAGCAGGCTTCCAGTTCACTCCGCCACCACGCGAGGAGTTCGCAGGCCCGGTCAGGGCTGCCGGCTTCGTCTCCCAGGTCGTCGGCCCAGCGGCAGTACGCATAGATATTGAACAGATGCTGCCGGGTTCGGCGGGGAAGGAGTACCGAGGCGATGGGAAAGTTCTCGTAATGGCCCATCGCCAGGGATCGGCAGTACCGCTCGGCGTCGCGCAGCGGTGGCGGCTCCGGGTGACGACCCGGTCCGAACCGTTCCAATTCTGCGATAATCGTCGACATCTCACCGTTCTTTCTTTGCCGATTGCT
>CALJUK010000676.1 GCA_937975745.1 uncultured Planctomycetaceae bacterium
TTGAACAGGGCGGCACAGTGTTTCGTCGGATTCGTCGATGACGTTCCCGCGTTGTTTACGGCCGTGCTTCCCTTTCCGCATCCCATCCGGTCCGGCTGGCGCGAACACCGGACCGTCTGCCTGCCGGACTTTCAGGGTGTGGGACTTGGCAATGCAATGAGCGAATTCGTGGCGGGCGTGTTCCGCGCGACGGGAAAGCCGTACTTCAGCACGACATCCAACCCCGCCATGATTCGTCATCGGTCGCGGTCCGGGTTGTGGAAGCTCAAGCGGACGCCCAGCCTGGCGGGTGGAAGTCGACGCAACGGATCGGCTGTGTCGCGAAAACTTCGCAGGACGGCTGCCCTCAACCGGTTGACGGCTGGCTTCGAGTTCGTCGGCCCTGCCCTTCCGATCGATGCCCGTCGGTTGGGTGTCGTTTCCAACTCGACCGGAACACGGTCGTCAGAAAAACCAGGAGAGGCCTGTGCCTGATGACACACCGCGAAGTTCGCAGCGGAATGAGGAGACGCGGCAGCAGGTCGCCCGACTGTACGTGCAGGGGGCTTCCCAGGCTGAGATCCAGCAGCAGACGGGTCTCTCGCTGGAAGCACTCCGCGGCGTGATTCGGGAGATTCTCAAACGGTGGTGCGAGTCCAACCTGATCGAGTTCGACACGGCCCGGGCTCGCGAACTCGCCAAAATCGATCATCTCGAACGAGAAGCCTGGCGGGCCTGGGAACGTTCTTGCAGCGATGCCGAAGTCACCAAGACGTCCACCGACGGCGAAAAACGGCGGGCCGAGCGAACCGTCAAACAGCAAGTCGGCGATCCCTCGTTCCTCGGACGGGTCGCCTGGTGCATCGAGAAACGCTGCAAACTGCTCGGTCTGGATGCGGCCGCAGAAAAGGCGGGAACCGGGAATGACAGACGAAACACGACCGTTGCAATGCGACGAGCTCGACTTCTTGAAATCATTGATCGCCTACGCGACCGAAGAGGAACTGCAGACGATTGAGCGCCTGGTGGTCGAGTCGGCCCGGCCTCCGCTCGATCACTGGGCCGCCCGCTACCTTCCCCACTACATCTCGCACGGCTTGTCCGAGATGCACCGCTGGCTGGTTCCCCGGTTGACAGCACTCCACCGCCAGCGCGGCCGCCGCTATGCGCTCATCGCGCCGCGCGGTGGTGCCAAGACCACCTGGGCCGGCAAGACGTTTCCCCTCTACTGCGTCGTTCACGCACTCGAGCCGTACATCCTCATTATCTCCAACACAGCCGACCAGGCCGAGAAAATCCTCGACTCGATCAAGCACGAACTCGTCGCCAACGCCGACATCGCCCGCGATTACCCCTGGGCTGCCGGTCGGGGTCCCACCTGGAGTCGGTTGCAGATTGAGACGGCCAACGGCATCTGTGTCGAAGCGGTCGGCATGGGAATGAAGATTCGCGGCCGCACCTTCGGACAACACCGCCCTTCACTTGTGATTTGCGACGACCTCGAAAACGACGTCTCGGTCTCGACAGCCAGCCAAAGGGAACGTGTCTTCGAATGGTTTCACCGGGCCGTCCTGTCGATCGGCAATGCCGCCACCAACATTCTTGTTCTGGGAACGGCACTCCACCGCGACGACTTGCTGCAACGCTTTCAGAAGACGCCCGGCTGGACGACGGCCACGTTTGCGGCGATCCTCAACGAGCCGACACGCGACGACCTGTGGGACGAGTGGACGCTGTTGTTGAATAACCTGCAAGATGCCGACCGCGAGCAGACGGCACGCGACTTCTTCGAACAACATCGCGAGAAGATGGAGGCCGGCGCACAGTTATTGTGGCCGGAAAAGGAAAGTCTGTACGAGCTGATGTCGCTGCGGGCCACCATTGGCGAGTCGGCGTTTCAGGCCGAAAAACAGGGCGTTCCGACCTCCAGTCGTTCGACCGCATGGCCCGCCAGTTGTTTGGACGATTCAATCTGGTTGGACACCTGCGTGTGATTGCACTCGACCCGTCCAAGGGAGGAAGCGACTCGGCCGACTATTCGGCGTATGTGCAAGTTGCGTTGGGTCATGACGGCCTGCTGTATGTCGATGCCGACCTGGCTCGCCGCGATGCTTCGCAGATTGTGGAAGACGGCTGTCGGCTGATCCGCACATTTCGGCCCGATGCCATCGGAGTGGAGGCCAACCAGTTTCAGGCGGTTCTGGCGGACGAGTTCGAACGTGTCTCGCGGGCGCGCGGTCTGGTGGTTCCAATTTACCGGATCACCAACACGCTGAATAAGCATCTGCGGATCCGCCGCCTGACGCCCGACCTGCATCACGGCCGGCTGCGCTTCAAGGCCAACAGTTCGGGAGCCCGGTTGCTGGTGGACCAGCTTCGTGACTTCCCGTCCGGCCGACATGATGACGGTCCCGATGCGCTGGAGATGGCGCTGCGTCTATTCGGCCACCTGACGCTCCAGGAACCTCCCGACAACAGTTCGCCGTTCGACGTCGTCCGGACCTGAGTCGGCGGGGATTTCACCGCCGGGGATCGCGGGGGGAGATTCGACGAGAATTCCTCTCCCTTGAGGGAGAGGATTAAGGTGAGGGTGAAGAGGGGAATGTTGC
>CALJUK010000677.1 GCA_937975745.1 uncultured Planctomycetaceae bacterium
TCCCGATCAGAATTCGCGACGCTGGCGTGATGACGGGATCCGCATTGTCTTGCGGTATTTGGTGACGGTTCGGCGAGCCAGTTTGTAGCCTACGCCGGCCAACGCATCGACCAGAGCATCGTCGCTGAGCGGATTCTGTTTGTCTTCCTGGTCGATCAGCTCCTTCAGCTTCAGCCGAATGATGCCCCAGGCGACGTCTTCGCCCTCGGCCGTTTTTGTGCCACCGCCGAAGAATCGCTTCAGCGGGACCAGTCCACGCTGTGTCTCGATCCACTTATCGCCGACGGCCCGCTTCCGGGCCATTTTCCAAGAAGTCAGTCTGGTGATCGACAATCGCCTGGGCGACCCGTTTGAGGGTGTTGTACCGCTGCTCGATCGATTCAATTAGCCATTTGGCCGAATCGATCTTCTTCTTGATGTATTCGCGTGTTTCCGAATCGGCACCGTTCCGCAGCATCTGAACGTAGCGGCGACTGATCCGTAATTGAGGTGTGTACTCGTCTTCGAGACGAACAACGAACTTCCCTTCGGCATCCTGCTCGACAAACAGGTCAGGCGTGACGCGTTGGACCAGGACCTCTTCAAAACCGCGACCCGGATTCGGATCGAGGTGCTGAAGTTCGGCCATGGCCGTCTTGATCAAATCCAGCGAGTAGCCCGTTTTGCGTTGAATGACCGGCAAACGATTCTGAGCCAGATCTTCCAAATGCGATGAAATCAGGGTGACGAGCACTTCGCGATGGGGTGTATCCGGGGTGATCTGCAACAGCAGACATTCCTTCAGATCGCGGGCTCCGACGCCGGCTGGCTCGCACTTCTGGATGAGCGACAACGCCGTCTGGGCTTCTTCCAGCGTGATCGGACGACCGAAGACGGTCATCAAGTCGGGCAACGAACTGGGAATGCGACCGTTCGAGCCAAGATTTTGAATCAGATATTCGCCGAACTCCCGCACGGTATCGGAACAGTTGAAGAAACGGAATTGTTCGAGCACGTACTCGTGAAGCGACTGTGGACGGGCCACCATATTGGACATGGCGTCGTGTTTGCGATCGAGATCGTCACTGACGCGATTCGCAGACGGCTTGTTGGCCGACGTGACATTGTCCTCGGGCCATTCGTCAGCCATGTCGAGCAGGCGTTCGAAGTCGGCCTCGTTGTTTTGCGAGTCTTCGACGACCAGCTCTTTGTTTTCGATATCGGACGGAGCTTCCTGCTGGTTGTCGGTTCCCGGCGCGTCGTCCTCCCGTTCGACCTTCTCCAGCGTGACATTCTCTTCCAGCTCCTGGTCGATCCGCTCTTGAAGTGCCTGGATCGGAAGCTGCAGAATCTCCATCGACTGGATCATTCTGGGAGCCAGCTTCATCTGCTGGCTCATCTTCATCTGTTGTGAGAGATTAATTTGCATCGGCAACTGACTTGAAAAGAACGGTCACGGTCCCGGTGAACGAGGACATCGAGATGTTTGGACCACTGCCGTTGATGACTCAGTGAGGAATCGAGTCCACATCGGTAATGTTTCTGATGGCGTCCATCCGTGACCGCAAGAACAGCGGTTGCATCAGTCGATTAGAATCGCTGCCGACCGCGTAAAGCATCGGCCAACATTTCCTTGTTGGCAAACTCTAGCACACTCCCTGAAGCAATCCCGCGGGCAAGGCGGGTGATTTGAACAGGTTTGTCCGCCAAGAGGTTGGAAAGGAACAAAGCCGTTCCATCCCCTTCGAGCGTCGGATTTGTTGCCATGATTACCTCTCGGACTCCCGACGTCTGAATCCGCCTTAACAGCGAGTCGATCGTCAACTGCTCCGGTCCGATCCCGTCGAGAGGTGAAATTCGGCCTCCCAAAACGTGGTACTGGCCCTGAAAAGCGCCCGATGACTCCAACGAGATCACATCGCGGGGCTGTTCCACAATGCAGACGACCTGGGCGTCACGCCGCGGGTCGGAACAAATTTGACAAATCTCCCGGTCGGTCAGGTTATGACAGACGCGACACTTCCGAATGACGGATTTGACTTCCCGGATCGCATTGGCCAACGCCATCGCCTCGGAAGCCGGGCTTCCGACAATGAAGTGGGCCAACCGCTCGGCTGTTTTGCGACCGATCCCTGGCAAACCGGCGAACTGGTCAACCAGGTTCGAGACTGCCGGTCCGTAAGGGTGTGAGTTCGTGAAACCGTTCTTATGTGCCATCTCTCTGTTCGGCCCAGGTTTTCTCCGCACGCCCCATGATGAGACACGCGGTGATTGAGGTCAGTTTTGTCGGCTGTCATTTCTGTCGGGGCGCACGCCACCCCTTCGATCGAGACTCTTCCTTGCTCGCCGAGCCGCGAAAATCCCGCTCAAACCGAGAAATCTTACCCCAGCACTCTTTGGCTACTGGCGGAATCCCGCAGCGGTCGACTCGGGCCTTCGACTTGGCACCCTACTGTCCGTTGCCCGTCAAATGAGACAGCATGTTGCCCACCCCCGACAGGTTTCCGAGACCTCCGGTGATTTTGGACATTTCGTCTGCCGCCGCCTGCCGCGCTTTCTCCAGCGCCTGGTTGGTCGCGGCCACAATCAGATCCTGCAGCATTTCCTGGTCGTTGCTTGGCAGCAGAGACGCGTCGATTCGGCATTCCAGGACGGTCAGCTGTCCGTTGGCAATCACGGTGACCAAACCGGCCCCGGCAGTCCCTTCGACGCGCAGTTCGCCCAGTTTCTGCTGTAATTCCCGCATCTGCCCCTGGAGTTGCTGGGCAGACTTCATGATTTGAGCGAGATTCCCGAGCCCATTGAACATCGATTAGCCTTCTTCGAATTCACGAGCCGATTCGACGGGAAGTTCCTCAGCCCGGGTCACGCTCGCGCTGAAAATCGTTTGTGCGTGGAGGACAAACGGGTCTGTTACGTCTTTTGACCGCGAAAGTATCTTGCGTTCCACTTCCGGAGTGGCTGCCTTTGTGTCGACTTGGTCTGCCGGCGCGAGATTCAGAACGATTGAAATCGGTCGTCCGGCCATTTCCGCGGCGACTTCCTCCATGCGGCGGAGTCCGCCGGATTTGTCGCAGTGATTCTTAAAGAGAGTATAGCTCGCCGGGAAGGTCATTTCCAGAGTGTTTGGCCCAGAAATTGCTGCCCGAAGATAGCCACCACCCCAGGCGCGAATTTTACTGTCTTGCGTCGCAACGAGTTGTGCCCAAAAAACAGATTCACTTCCAGGAATCAGTTCGCACGCTGTCGGCCGGACAGACACTTCCGCGGCCCCTTCGGACGGTTCTTTAAGCAGGACGGCGGAGATTGATCCGGCAATAGAATTCGCCTCGTTCCCCTCAGAATTCCCTACTGTAACAGACCGCCCACCTTCTGCAGGTATGTCATTTGCTGGAGAAGTCTGCAGTGAATTCGTTGGCCGACCGCCGACAGGTCTCCCTGGACCGCCCGCTGCGGGACGACCGGGTCCGGAACTACCAGAGGCTGGCCGTCCCTGTGGACTACGGCCCTGCGGACTCCCCGGCAGGGCAGCCGGACCGCCGCCGGGACCTCCCAATTGGGAAATCGCCGCACTGAGGTCGTTCAGATCATCCAGCAACGACAATCGCACGAGTGCCAATTCCAGTAGCACGCGGGGTGTATGCGACCGCCTCATTCGCGACTTGGCCTCCGCCAGGAGTTCCAATGCCGCCAGGCTTCGGTTCAGTCCCCACGCCTCGGCTTGCACGGTCAATTCGTCGCGCCAAGTGGCGGCGACGCTCATCAGGGGCAGATTTCGTGCTCCGCCTGCAATCACCAACAGGTCACGTGTGTAATGGATGAGCTGTTCGGCCAACTCTTCCAGTTGCACTCCCTGATGGATCGCGTCTTCCAGCCGATTCAGTGCATCACCTGTCTGGTGCGTCTGCACCGACTCGACCATGCCGTGCAACAAGTCGTCGCCGGCCGTTCCCAGCATCCGGTGTACGTCATCCGCCGTGATGTGATCCGATCCGAACGCCAACAGTTGATCGAAGATTGACTGACTGTCGCGCATCGAGCCACCCGCACGTCGGGCCACCAGGTCCACCGCATCAGGCTCGACTTTAACCCCTTCCGACTGCGCAATGAACGACAGCCGTTCGGCAATGTTGGCTGTCTCGATCGACCAGAAGTCGAACCGCTGGCAACGCGAGAGAATAGTGTCGGGAACCTTGTT
>CALJUK010000678.1 GCA_937975745.1 uncultured Planctomycetaceae bacterium
CCGGGATTGTTGCAGTACTGGTGATTGCCTTTGGTGTCATGGCCTGGTTCAGTTTTCAGCTTCCCTGGAAGGCAAAGTGGCCATCCGCCAGGCAGGCCACGGTCGCCAACACTGCCCGTCGCGTCCCTCCCCCACGCCCCCAACGAATCGCGCTACCACAGTTTGATCCAAAGCCCGAACCAGACGCAAATCCAGAGCTGGATACGGAGCCAAACTCCAATCCGAAGGCGCGATCGAAACAACAAGCAGCACAGCGACCGACAGCCAAACCACCGTCTTCCGACAACAGTTCAGACAACGGATTGAAGGCCGAGCTTTATGTGGGGCACAACTTTGAACGTCTCGTGACGTCGCGGGTAGACGCCAATCTCAATCATCTGTGGGGATTCAGGCGACCGTCCCCACAAGTTCCGGCGGACCATTATTCCGTTCGTTGGACAGGTTGGCTGAAACCACCGGAATCGGGCGAATATCGGCTGATTGTGGTGAATGACGACGGGGTTCGTCTCTGGCTGGACGGAAAACGTCTGATCGACGACTGGCACGGTCATCTTCCGAAGAAGAACTCTGTGAATGTCACGCTGGACGAGGAACCTCACGAACTCAAGGTCGAGTACTTCGAAGACGTTGGCTCGGCCCTCATCAGTCTTCGTTGGGAGAGGGAAGGCGTCTTTGCCGAACACGCCATTCCCAACGAGCCATTGTTTCAGGACAAAGAGTCGGCAATGAAGTCGCGCGTCAATGTGATCCAGACGAATGACACGAACGGAGTTCAGGTGGTGCACTTCGCTGGAAAAGAATTCAATCGCCCACTCAAGGAACTGATTATTCCGCAGCTGGAAGTCATGGGAGCCTCGCCCGTCGACACGTCTATGCGTATGAAGGGGCGGATCCGCGCACCAAGGCCTGGGAAATACCAGCTGATTGTCGTGACCGATGATGGTGTCCGGCTGTGGCTGAACGACAAACTTGTCCTCGACAAGTGGATTGGACAAGTTCCGACCAGCTACCTGGTGACGACCGAGTTCAGCGAACAACCGGTGCCGTTTCGCGTGGAATACTTCAATGTGGGCCAGACCAGTGGAGTTCTCAGCCTCCGTTGGATACCACCAGGAGAGACTGCAGAGGTTGTCATCCCCTCACCAGCTCTGTTGCCTGAGTGAATTCAACTTTCAAAAATCGTCGCCGGACGCGTGTGGCACGTCATGCATGTCACCCGGCGCGAGAATACAATCATCACCACCTCTCCCGTAGCGTGGGACAGACGGCAGTTGACTGAGGCAAACAAGCAGCGAAGTGCATCGAAGTTCCAGGACGACAATTGAGTCCGAAGTGATTGCCGACGAGATTCTGGTCCGGTAAAAGTGATATTGAATCCAACCTTCCCTGCACACATTCCCCCTGTCGTTAGAGACTCAGCATCGTGACACAGCACACTCAAGCTCCCACACGCCGGTACGGCATCGACCGCCGCGATTTCCTCCGCTACATGGCGGCTGTTTCAGCCATTCCGACACTCGCCACCGCAGCGCAGGGACAAACGAACCGGCCGGCCAAGTTCGCCTCGTATCCGTTCACGCTTGGTGTCGCTTCGGGGGATCCGGCGTCGGACAGTGTGGTGATTTGGACTCGGCTGGCCACCGATCCGCTGAGAGGTGGGTTGCTGTCCCCCGAGCCGGTCTCCGTTCAGTGGGAAGTCGCCCGGGACGAGGCGTTGGAGGATGTGGTTCACAAGGGAACCGCTTTGGCCCTGCCACAATTGGGACATTCGGTCCATGTCGAAGTCGACGGTCTCGATTCGGCCCGCTGGTACTTCTACCGCTTCCACGCCGGCAGCGAAACCAGCCCCGTCGGACGGACACGGACCGCACCGGCCGCCGATGTCACTCCTGACCGACTTCGCTTCGCCTTCACCTCCTGCCAGCATTGGGAATACGGCTACTTCAATGGCTACCCGCACATGCAGCAGGAAGACCTCGACTTGGTCGTGCACCTGGGAGACTACATTTACGAGTACGGCGGCCAGAACGGCAAAGTTCGCAAGCATCTCGGCAACGAGATCGTGGCCCTGGCCGACTATCGGACCCGCTACTCACAATATCGGCTGGACGAGACGTTGCAGGAGACGCATCGGCTGTTCCCCTGGCTGGTCACCTGGGATGACCACGAGTTCGACAACAACTACGCGAATCTCGTGTCGGAACAAGAGGGCATCTCGCCGGAAGAATTCCTGATGCGGCGGATCAACGCCTACCAGACCTACTACGAATTCATGCCCTTGCGGCGGAGTTCTTTCCCCCGTGGCCCCCACATGAAGTTGTACCGGGATTGCCCATACGGGCGGCTGGTGAACTTTCATGTTCTCGACACGCGACAGTACCGGACCGACCAGCCCAACGGCGACCATCAGAAGCCGATGGAAGGAAAAGTCTTCGACCAGAACGCCACCATGCTGGGTGCCCGGCAGGAACACTGGTTGATGCAGAATCTGACGAAGTCGACAGCCACCTGGAACATCCTGGCTCAGCAGGTGATGATGGCCCCCGTGAACCGAGGAGTACCGGACAAGCCGTTGTACAGCATGGATCAATGGCCGGGATACGAAATCAGCCGTCGCCGCCTACTGAAATTCATGCACGAGCGAGCTGTCCCCAATCCCGTCGTCTTGACGGGCGACATTCATGTCAACTGGGTCAACGACCTGCTGCTCGACTTCCAGGATCCCAACTCCCCCGTCGTTGGAACCGAGCTGGTCGGGACAGCCATGACGTCCGGGGGCAACGGTGGGAACATCATTCCCGAATACGAGCGAGCCGCTTCGCAGAACAGCTTCGTGAAATGGTACAATTCGAACCGGGGTTACGTCTCGTGCGAGTTGACACCTGAAACGTGGACGACACACTTCCGGGCGACACCTTACGTCGACAAACCGGGTAGCCCGATTCTGACACCAGCGTCATTTGTGATCGAGGCCGGCAAGGCAGGCGCTTATTCGGTGTAAGCGGACCGTACGGAGGTACGCTTATCACGATCAGCGAAGCATCCGGCGGGCCACTCGCGGTCTCACTTCGCGGGAACCAGCAAGCTCGACGGATCGGTTGCCAGGAACGGTGGGATGCCTTGCAGCTCGATGTAGTAGTCCTCCATCGGGCCGGTGGCTGGCCGTGAGAGCTTTAACGTCCAGACTTCCCCCACCTTGGACTGTGGCGAACCGACGAACTGCTCTGGTTCGGTCACGGTCGGATTCTTCCAGGCGGTCTCGCCGGCCGGGTCGATGATCTCGAGACCGACGGCTTCCTGTCCCTCGCCGTAGATCTTCACTCCAAAGTCTTCCGTGCCGGCCGGAACGTAGAGGTAGAGCGTGCCGACGGCCCCGACAAACCAGATCCGCCCCATCTCTCCCGAAATGACAACCGGGCAGTTGGCCGCGGTCAATTGGAACGAATTCGGGCCACAGTCGATCGGCAGGCGGTACAGGCCAGTCTCGGGAGCGACAAAACCAACGGTCGCTTCTCCCTGGAATGGGACCTTGCCAGCGGAAATCTGTTGACCAGAGGGGGACGTCGCGGTCACTTCGAAGGGAACGCCGGGGTACTTTCCAATCTGAGAATGCTTAAAGGTCAGCTTCATTTCGCTCCCTTGCCGAGCGTACACAACCAACTGGCCAAACCTACGGATGCTGAAGGGATGTTGTGGGAACTGTTTCGCATCCGCAGCGGATGCGATCGGCCGAAACGGTACACCGTTCGTCTTAAACTTCCTGAGTCGTTTGAATGTGTTGGGCGGATGAATCTCTGCAAGGAACTCGGGCGTCAGTTTCACTTGCGTGGTCTTGTCTCCCGAACGGACGGTCAGCGTTCCCGTCACATCGACGAGACGCAGATCGCCCGCACGATCGTGGAAGTCCAGGACGGGTCGCCCCTGGGGATCGTCAATGATGCAGTTTTCGAAATGAACGCCGCCGGCGTCGTCCTGATTGCCGGCTTCGGAGCGGAAGAGAATGGCCGGCGTGTTGGCATCTCCAGTTCCGGGCGCGAATCGGCAGTTCTCAAAGCGAACTTTGGCACCGGTGACGGGCTTTCGACTGAGTGTGACCGCTGGGCTGCTCCCGCCGGAAAAATCGCAGTCGACGAACTCCACATGGCCAGTCAGGGCTCCTTGTCCCCGGCCTTCGCCATTCGTGAAGGAAAGCGGAAACCGGCTGGCTCCCCGGGCGATGCACTTTTCCAGACGGATCGAAATCGGTTCGGACTGTGTGGTGAGGTTCGGCAGGTAAAACGCGTAACCGGGGCCCTCGTTGTTCTCGACGAGGCAGTTCCGCATCACACAGTTGACCAGTTTTTCGTCGGAGTCGTTCGGCTCGAAGTCGATGCCGGCCATCGGAGCCGTTCCGGCAGTCTCCCGCATGACGGTGTTCTCGATGAGCAAATTCTCGGCTGAGATGACGCTGATTCCCTGCCGATAGTGTCGTTCCAGGACGACATCGCGAATGACAATGTCTTTATTGGTGACACCGCGTGTGGCGACTCCCAGGTAGATTCCGTCACCCCCACTTTCGGCCATTGTCAGACCGGTCACGGTGATGTTCGAACTGCTCTTAATCTGCAGCGTGTTGCGCCATTCAGCCTTGGAGTAGGGGGGCTTTGCGTAGTCGGCCCGGTGCATCCGCACTGTGGCTCCGTGGCCGGTTAGCGAGACGTTCTTGCAGTTCAGGATGTTCAACAGCGAGTCGTTTCCTCGTTTGAACTCCCCTTTTTTTGCCTCAATGACGGCACCCTTTTCCAGCACGATTTCCTGATCGCTGACAGCGAACAAGGGGGTGACAATCCAGGGGCGGCCCATGTTTTCGATGATGACCCGCTTCGCGCCCGACTTGATCGCATTCTGAATGCTCCGTGTCGAGTCCTTCGGATCGAATCCCCACCACGAAGCCTTCGCTTCGGTGACTTCGCCGGCCTTCACTGCGTCAATTTTCGCCTGGTTCACTTCGCCAGCACCGACCAGCGCCAGCGTCAGAATGCCCACATATCCAATCATCGGACTGCTCCTCGACAGCAGGTTGTTTTGCAGCACGCCACATCGCAACAAGGCAGCAGAATCGCCCGGCGAGTCTTTCGGCAACGGCCAGCTTTCCCTTCGGCGAATAGCGACCTCTTGGGAACGGCGACTAGAATGATATAGGATAGACGCCGACCGCAACATCCACCCGCGAGAACCATCGCAGTCGGGGCACGGTACGGCATGCCACGACGGTTTCCTTTCCGCCAGATACGGGCATTACCATGAACGTTCTTCAGACAGTCAGCCTGCTGTTCCTGACCGGTGTCCTATCGACCGAAGTCGCCGCATCGGGGCGGTACCTGAGGAAAGATGGACAACCGCGGGGCGAG
>CALJUK010000679.1 GCA_937975745.1 uncultured Planctomycetaceae bacterium
AAGCAGAATCCCGACCAGTCTCCTCCCGATGAAATGGAGACGACACCGGATGGAAATTCGGTCGGTGAAACTCCCTCGGAACTGACTCTGCTCCGTCAGGAATTGGATGCCGCGGTTGCCGAACGCGACGCCAACTACGAGAAGTGGCTGCGCAGTCAGGCCGAATTGGACAATTTCCGCAAACGCGTTCAGAAGGAAATGTCAGAAGCCCGGCAGTACCAGTCGCTGTCGTTGGCTCGCGACCTCCTGCCAACTCTCGACAACCTGTACCGGGCCATCGCTGCGGCCGAACAGGCAGGAGAAGTTGGCGGCCAGTTGATCGAGGGAATCAAGATGGTCGTCACTCAGATGGAAGAGGTCCTGGCGAGGCATTCCGTGCGACCGATCGAATCGATCCACCAACCGTTCGACCCGAATCTGCACGAAGCGGTTCAGCAGATTGCCTCACCCGATCACGACCCCATGACCGTCCTGCAGGAGCTGCAGCGCGGGTACACAATGCACGACCGGGTGATTCGCCCGGCACAGGTGATTGTTTCGTCCACACCACCGGAATAGTATGCCCCGTTGACGAAGTGATCTGTCTGACTGCGAGCTTCTGCCGCAGTTTTGGAGAGCCATCGATGCCGACTTATGATTACCGCTGCGATAGCTGTGATAACACCTGGGAAGAGTTCCAGTCGATCACCGCCAAGCCGAAACGCAAGTGCCCGAAGTGTGGCAAGCTGAAGGCCAAACGCGTCATCGGTGCCGGAGGTGGTATCATCTTTAAGGGCGCCGGTTTCTATCAGACCGATTACCGTAGCGCGGCCTACAAAAAGGCGGCCGAGGCCGACCGTAAGTCGAGCGATTCATCTTCGTCGAGTTCCAGCGGCGACAAGGGAAGTTCGTCATCCTCGACCTCGGCTTCCAGCGGTTCGTCTGACTAACCCGTTCGTACACCGACGTGCCACGGGGCGAGTTTCTGTGCCGGCTGCCGCGTGCCATGCGAGTGCAGTGGCGAAGAAAACCGTGGCACGATTCGGCGATGAAACGGAACCGTCATGATCCGACCTCACACCTGCCCGATCTGCCGGAAGGCACTTCCCGTCGAGGATCCACAGCAGGTTCCGACGTTTCCTTTCTGCAGCGATCGTTGCCGCAAAATCGACTTCTTCCGCTGGACGGACGGCAAATACGCCATCGTCGAACCGCTGACCCCCATGGACGAGGAGTTCGACGCGGAAGGCTGAGGTGGTCCACTTTGCTGGACCCCAACGTCCCGCTTGCTGTGTGGGTGGCCGGAGTTGCCAGACGGCCGCCAATCCGCTTCAATGAATTCTGTCGCCGTATTGGATCGAGCCTCCTCCAGATTGCATTCATCGGCAGCCGCAAAGGATTGGGTTCATGCCGCCCCGCCAGCCGCTTTCGCCCGGCGAAAGCCCCTCAGATGTATTCGCGATTGACGCTGACGCTGCCGGTTCGCGCGCGCAGTCATCACACGGCTTGACGCCCGGACAGCAGGGAGCAATTCTCGGCATCTTTGCCGCTGCTTCGTATACGACATCCAACATCGCGCTCCGACAGCTCAGCCGGCCGGGAGACATTGACTGGACTCTGCTGGTCACGGCCTGCAAGGCGATGCCCGTTGTATGGGTTTCTCTGGTGCTGATTGCCTATCGCAGTCGCCAGGGGCTGCAGGCACTCCCGCCGCGGAAGTATGTTCTGCCTCTGCTGGCTACCGGTGTCCTGATGCAGTTGGGGGGCAATCTGATGTTTCAGACGGCCCTTTCGCTGGGAGGGCTCGCCTTCACGGTACCGATGGTTTTCTGCTCGTTGATCGCCACAACAGCAGCCTTGGGCTGGTACTTCCTGGGGGAAGCGGTCCGGGGACGAACGCTCGTGGCTGTCGTGCTGGTAGCCGTCTCCATCTGTGTTCTCAGCTTCGGTGCGGAACAGGCAACACTTTCGGTGCGGGGAACGGCGGGCAATGGAGCGATCGCGGCAGCCATCGTCGTGGCCTTGATCTCGGGGTTTTCTTTCGGCACGTGCGGCATTGTCGTGCGGCATACCGTGCAGCGTGTTTCCCTGTCGGGCAGTCTGATTCTGATCAGTTCTGTCGGCGGGATTGGCCTGGGAAGCATCTCTGTTTTTCGACTGGGGGCCGAGCGACTGCTGGCCATCGCGCCGGGCGAACTCGGCTGGTTAATCCTGGCCGGCGTCTCCAACTGTGCGGCATTCTTCGCGATTTCGTCCGCGATGAAGCGGATTAACGTCATGCAGGCGAACCTGCTGAATGCGTCACAGACTGCCATGGCCGGCACGGCCGGTGTATTGTTCTTTGCCGAGCCGTTGACGGCAGCGCTGGCCGTCGGGATCGTCTTGACGATTGCCGGGCTGACGGTGTTGGGAACCGGCAGTTCCCCCGTCCGCAACATCAGTCCTGCTCCGTCGATTCGGAAGGCTGCTCCCGAGCCAGCCGGCACGACTCTCTAAACGCCAAGTCGCTGCGAGTGAATGATGACCTCATCCGACGCTGACCATCCGACCGAAGACGATCGCTTCGCCGATTGGCCTTTGTGTTCAGAACTCTGTCGACCGGACGGCGAACTTCCGCCCCGACCCGAACTTGTTTACGAGCAGACTCGCGACACCTGGAGAGCCATTCACGCCCAACCGGACATCCATCCGACGGCGTGGATTGCGTCAACGGCAGTTGTGCTCGGTCGTGTCCGCCTGAAAGAACACAGTTCCATCTGGTATGGCTGCGTGTTGCGGGGTGACGACGAGTGGATCGAAGTTGGCCGAGAATCCAACGTCCAGGACGGTGCCATTCTGCACATCGACCCAGGCCTCTCATGTGTGATCGGCGACCGTGTGACAATTGGCCATCAGGCGTGCGTCCACGCTTCGACTGTCGAAGATGACGTACTGATCGGAATTGGCGCGACGATTCTCAGTGGCTGCCATGTTGGAGCCGGCTCGCTGATCGCCGCCGGTGCCCTCATCCGCGAGGGAACCAAAATTCCCGCCGGCACACTCTGGGCTGGCTGCCCCGCACGCCAGATTCGCGAAGTGACTGAAGTGCAGAAACAACGGATCGCCAGCACGGCCCGGCATTACGTCAACATGGCCACAATGTTCGCCGCCCGGTCCGGCCAGTAGCCTCTGGCATCCATGCTTATTTGGCCGCCAATGCCTTCTGGATGGCCGCTTCGATATCGGACGACTTGAACGGATTCTCGGGGTCCCCTTCGCCAAACTTCTGCAGTAGTGTCCCATCCCGACCGTAGAGTTTGAAATGCGGGAGAGCCCCACCGTCGATCTCGAACGCATTCATCCCGTCTTCGTCGCCGCCGAGTGAACTCAGCAGATTGGTGAACGTAGCGTTGTGCTTCGCCAGCAACTCTCGGACGCGCGTCTGCGTTTCTTGGTCGGCTTCGTCTATGCTCATCGCAACTACGGCCAGGCC
>CALJUK010000680.1 GCA_937975745.1 uncultured Planctomycetaceae bacterium
GTGGCCTTGCTGTCGTTTGCCGGCATGCTTGCACTCCTGATTCGCTGGATCCGCAGCCGCAGCCTGCAGGACTTCTCCGGCCAGTTCCGTAACTGGGGCTGGATCTCTGTCACATGGTTTCTGGCCGCTGCCGTGACAGCCAGTGAATTCCATCTGGCCTGGCAGGCAACTGTCCTCTGGTCATGGCAACCGCCGATCTTCGCCTTCGATGTGCTGTCCTGGTCGTTGCCGAGCTTCGTGGTCCTATTGACGACCTCGATCCTGGTCTTTCGCGAGACGCGCCGCTGCCGGCTGAGTACGACACTGTTTCTGTTGTCAGCGGGCTGTTACCTCGCGTTCTGGGGTGTCTGCTTGCCGCTGGACCACAGTTGGTCGGGCGCAGCCGAGCCGTTGCTGATTCCCGGATTGGGAGCGGCCAGTGCGCTGTTTCTGGCGCTAAGCATGCTGTTGCACGGCCGATATGTACTGTACGTCTCGACCGATCCACCGGCGCGTTGCAGTCGCCGCCGCAGCGAGGCGATGTCGAGAGTGAAACGCCTCCGCAAGCGGTCGACCAAGCCTGGTCTGCTGAACAGGCTGACGAGTCGTCTGACATTCCGAAAAACTTCGACCAGCTCGAAGAAACCGGAGACACCAACGATCGTGAGCGATCCGGACGTGAAGCCGGTGACCGCAGAGGCGATGGAGCCAGCCAAGCCAGTTTGTGCGGCTGACGCCACATCCTCGGTCGAGCAGCCAGCGGATGAGGCGACTCCGGAAGTCGACGAGTCGTGTGACGACCAACAGCAGTCGACTGGACGGATTCTGCGCGTCGATGCGCCGATTGACCCGTCCCGACTGCGGGGACTGAGCAAGCGCGAACAGCGGCGGCTTCGCAAAGAACATCGGCAGAAGCAACGGATGCAGTCGGCCGAGTAGGACCGGCTAACCGGTCGACTCTCCTCCGCGACGCCTCGGGTGAAACCTTTGCCCCCCGTCCGACAGCCACGATTCCGGGTCGGCACGTAGAAATCATGAAGACTCTCTCACGCGCGGAATGTTCTTGTGGCGACAGCTGGCCTATAATGCGGGTCAGATACCAGCGCTTGACCGGCCTCCCGAATTGCCTCCCGAATTGCCTTTCAAAATCCACCCAACCTCCGACCGCCGCGGTTTGTTCCCAGAGGAGATTTTCGTGCCTACACAGACGTCTAGTCAGTTAGCGATGTTGGAAGACAACATCCTGCGGGCTCTGCTGGGAAAGCCGACCGCCGTCCGACTGGCTGTGGTGGCCCTGCTGGCCGAAGGCCACATTCTGATCGAAGATGCCCCCGGTGTCGGCAAGACTTCGATGGCGAAGGCCATCGCGCGCAGCCTCGACGTGGACTTTACCCGGCTGCAGTTCAGGCCGGCCCTGCTTCCCCGCGACATCATGGGAGCAGGTGTCTCCC
>CALJUK010000681.1 GCA_937975745.1 uncultured Planctomycetaceae bacterium
TGGTATGATGTCGGATGCGGCTCGCCAAATCCGGAGCCCTACGATAAATCGTTTATGCAATGTGAATACCCTCTTTCTGAATGAACGCCGTTGACGAGACGCGATCCTCTCCCTGGATTCCCATGAGATTGATTGAACTGGCAGAGTTTGAAGTTTGGACGAGAGACCGAGACCTCATTCGGTCGCCCGACGGGAGGTGTTTTGAATTCGCTTCTCCCGCACATGAATCGGTCTGGCAATGGCCGGACTTCGATAACGAAGTCTACAACCCACCCCTTCTTGCGCGTTACGTCGCCGACAATGTTGAGGCCGCGATGCTTGGCCAGCCTGGAGGCGCTTACCTCTTTCCCGCAGGCGGGACGTGGAACAGGCAGTCGTTCGTGTCGGAAGATGACCCGGTACGCAACGTGGTTCTTGAGAAGTGCGGGTTCGAGTTCGAATTTGCCGGCGCCGTGTATTTCGAAGCCGAAGAGTTTGACTCACTGGTGGCGGTGATCTTTGCTCGCGGCTTCCTGTTTCCCGATTTCACAGACGGTGGCGACGACCTCTACCTCTACCCGGCACACGGCGATCTGTACATGTGGTTTGATGACGATGAGATGGTGGGAGCATTCTCGCGATCCACAGAGACACTGAAGCAATTTGATGCCCATCTTGAGCGATCGGACTGGCACGCCCGCTGCCGTCACATGATGTATCTTGCCGACGAAGAAGAGCCAGGTAGCGAATAATCCCGGTTCTTGAACCGACCACACGGGTGGCCCGGCCGCACACGGCCGGGTCGCGCAGCGACAGGAAGCCGCACCATCCGCTACCGTTCTACGATCGATTCAGATTCCAGCAAACCGATGCCAGCATGGTGTCCGACGTGGATCGCTGAATCCGCATGCTTGTGATGAGGCCTCCTCTTGCGGGACAACGCGACCCGGCCAATCGAAACGTTGAGGACTTCGCATGAATCAGACTCAATTGGAGACGCGTGCTGAACTTCTGGGGTACTTCAAGGCTTTCGAAGAAATCAACATGAAGCTGAACCACACGTACAGTTTCCGACTGTCGTTCGCCCCTCCAACGTCTGATATCTCCGCTGCCGTCGCGTCGCACTTGCCGGAAGGCGCGGCAGAGTTCAATTTCGCTTCTGTCACGAATTGGCGCGATGAGTTGTCGAGGACTCTGATCCGCTGGCTGTTCCTCTATCTCATTGACGATCCAACTTCCGGCTGTCTGACAGACGAAGACAAGAGGTTTGCTCTTTCGTACGATGACTATAGGCAGACTTTCACGGATCGCCTGGTCACTCAGATTGATTCGCTGTCCCCAGTTCAGTCGGCGTATCGGATCGAATTCACGGATTTTGGTCCTGAGTTCCACGAACTGGTGCTCGTTGCGATTGAGCATCTGGTCTTTGTGGACTTCGAATGTACGTTATAGGTCGTGTAGCTTATACGGTGCGTCTCGACGCACTGACCAGTCTCATCGTGGCAGTGCGTAGCAACGAGCGGATGACCCGGCCGAGTCACCCGCGTTCCTTGATTCGGCCTGCTCAACTACGCCAGCCTCAGATCGTGCTCGTTCCGATACGATTGCAGAAGCTCCCGAGCTTTCGCGCGCTTGCGATCGGGTTCTGAGGAGAGCGCGGATTCCAGGCGCTCCAACGGAGACCCCGCGACTTCTGGGGGACAGCGCAAGAGATAATGGACTGCCGCCAAAATCACCTTTTGCCCACGGTCGCGCGGCTTCCAGCCAATCTCACTCAGTTGACAAACAAGACTGTCGCATTCCGCCGTACGCGTCCCCGCTTCTCGAATGAGGCTCAGCAGTCCGATGAAGTACTTCAGCAAGTGACTGCCGCCAGTCTGAATCGGCCAGATTGTGCTCTCGCGTGGATCGGGCCACCATGCGGAGAGTCGCTCGATCACCGTCGCAGCACTCACGTCGCTCAGAAATCGCTTCGCCCTGCGGTGCCATTTCTTGGGAGCGGTGGGAGCGTCGTTCACAGTCATCGATACGACCAATTCTCGCCACTTCTGTTGTTCCTCCTGAGAAACCAGAGCCAACCCTTTTCGGAATCGATCGCTCCAACAGGGTCTGGCCTTCCCTTCGAAGCCGCTCTGCAGAACCAGCAGCAGGTTGACCTTCCGTTTGATCTGGTTGGCCTGGATCGATCTCGTCCCCTTCAATCCACCCAGATAGGTCCTCAATGCAGCCAGCAATTCGTCGCTGATTCCGTTCTTCCGCGCATGCGCGAGTGCAATCTCGAAAGGTGGTCCGACGTCGCTCCCGTGTCCGCATGAATGCTGTGACAGCGTGAGGATGCCGCAAATGTCGTGTTCAGAATACGGCAAGTCGCGCTGATAGAGTGTGCAGACCGTTCGATACAGCAGGGATCCGACATAGAAGTGCGCGTCTTTGATTCCTTCGGCATCCGACGGCTGGGCGGCATGCCAGTTCATTCGCTCCAGACACGCCTTCAGCAGTGAGATCTGAACACCCGGGTCTTGCTCGTCGACCGCAGTCAGCACCGGGTTCGGAAGATCATGCTTCCACACGTTCTTGATCCCCGACACAAGATCGAGACAACTTATACGATCAGCCAACCATTGCTGTGCTTCGCAATTCGGGTGATCATTAGCGACTGAGAACCCCAGAACTTCAGTATAGGTCTCGTTTGGCATGTCATTGCCTCCTCGCACCACCCAGCAGTCCCGCACACCCGTCGCCGGAGAGTGTAAACCGTCTTGATTCTACCAGAGATTCGAACCACACGGAGTGACGCAGCACGCGGCCGCGCACGGTCGGGCCACCCGGCACCGGTGCTCGCTAAGACACCGGGCATCCGGTTCAGCGTGACATGCTGAAGCAGAGGGACA
>CALJUK010000682.1 GCA_937975745.1 uncultured Planctomycetaceae bacterium
CACACCCCGCTCGACCGTCGGGACAGTCACCGAGATTTATGATTACCTGCGAGTCCTTTATGCCCGGATGGGAGTCCCCTACTGCCCGGACTGCGATCAGCCAATTCATACGCAAACAACCGACGAAGTCATTGACCGGATTCTGAAATATCCGAATGGCAGTCGACTGCTGATTCTGGCACCGCAGGAAGTCCGAGTCGGGCAAGAGTACGCGACACTGTGGGAGTCACTGAAGAGTCGCGGTTTCCGTCGTGTGCGGCTCGACGGGCTCACATATCGACTGGAAGAGATCCCCGAGGTCGACCGCCGTAGTCGGCATCAGGTGGAAGTGGTTGTCGATCGCGTGACGATCGGCCGTGGTGCGCGGTCTCGCGTCGCGGACTCGGTCGAAGCGGCATTGAAGCTCGCAGGGGGCGTCCTGCGCGTGGCCGTCTGCGACGACGAGGTGCCCGAAACAGACTGGGGGGTCGAACCGTTCAGCCTGCACTTTGCCTGCCTGAGCTGTGGCAGAAGTTTCGAGGACCTCTCGCCGCACAACTTTTCGGCCAACAGCCCATTGGGTTGGTGCGAAGCCTGTCAGGGTCTGGGGACTGAGCAGGGAACCGACTTCGCGTCGCTGATCTCCGATCCGCGACGATCGCTGCGAGACGGTGCCGTCACCGCCTGGCCCGATCCCGCCAAGAATGCTCCGTTCGGTCGAATGCTGGAAGCCCTGGGATCCCAGCTGAAAGTCCCGCTCGATGTTCCGTTTGATCAACTCTCAGCCGCCAACCGGCGGGTTGTCCTCTACGGCAGCGACCAGTGGATCACCGTCGGCTCGCACTCCAGTGACTGCGACGCGACCGCGCCTGGGTATCAATTCCAGTACAAAGGCCTGTACCCGGCCATCAACGAAACATCGCGTGTCTCGTACAGCTACCGTCAGCAGTTGCGCGATCTCGTGGGAGATGTTCCGTGCACCGCCTGCCAGGGAAGCCGACTACGGGACGATGCTTCGGCCGTTCGCTTGAAGGGGAAGACGATCCAGCAATTGTGCGAATTGCCGCTGGAAGAGTCACTGAAGTTCCTGCAGCAAATCCGACTGAAGGGGAGCGAACGGCGTATTGGTGGCGATCTGCTGGAAGAAGCCGTCTCGAGGTTGTCGTTCCTCGTGAATGTTGGTCTCCACTATCTGACTTTGGCGCGTCCCCTGCCGACGTTGTCTGGTGGCGAGGTCCAGCGGATCCGGTTGGCCGGCCAGATCGGCCGCGCGTTGACGGGGGTGTTGTACGTTCTGGACGAGCCAACGATCGGATTGCATCCCCGGGACAATGCCCGCCTGTTGAAAGCGTTGGCCCAATTGCGGGACATCGGCAATACCGTTGTGATGGTCGAACACGACCGCGAAGTCCTGCAGGCGGCTGACCGGTTGTACGATTTCGGGCCAGGCGCCGGTCGACTGGGAGGACAGGTCGTTGCGGAGGGGACACCCAAGCAGCTGGCCCGCTCGAAGAAGTCGCTGACCGGTCAGTACTTGGGGAATCGTGAGGCCATTCCGATTCCGATTGACAGACGAATGGAGTCGAACCAGCAGGATCCCATCCCGCCAGCTGACAGTTGGCTGGAACTGCGCGGTGCGCGGAAACATAACCTCCGGGCTGCCGACTTGCGAATTCCCCTGGGGACGTTGACCTGTGTGACGGGTGTGTCCGGATCAGGAAAGAGCACTCTGATCGAAGAGACACTGGCACCGGCCGTCTCTCGCGCTTTGCGGCAGTCGGGCGGTCATCCCGGTCCCTACGACACGCTGAGCGGAATCGAACACATCAACAAACTGATTGTTGTCGACCAGCAGCCGCTCGGAAACACGCCGGCATCCAACCCGGCGACTTATACCGGCGTGTTTGACGAGATTCGCGAGCTATTCGCCCGGCTGCCGGACGCCAAGATTCGGGGATATCGACCGGCCCGATTCAGCTTCAATCGGAGTGGAGGTCGGTGCGAAGAGTGCGAGGGGCACGGGCAGAAATGTATCGAGATGCACTTCCTGCCGGATGTCTGGGTCGAGTGCGAAACCTGCCGGGGTAAGCGTTACAACCGCGAGACACTCGAAGTCCGCTATCGAGGCCGCTCGATTGCGGACGTGTTGGAAATGCCCATCTCGGAGGCCGAGGAACTCTTCGACAACATTCCCCGTATCCGGCGGTATCTCGCGACGCTGTCGGCGATTGGGCTGGGATATCTGACGCTGGGGCAGTCGGCCCCGACTTTGTCCGGCGGCGAGGCGCAGCGGGTGAAACTGGCGGCAGAACTCGCACGACCGAACACCGGCCGCACATTGTTTCTGCTGGACGAACCGACAACCGGGCTGCATTTCGACGACATTGCGAAACTGCTTCAAATGCTCAACAGCCTGCTCGAACAGGGAAACACTGTCGTCGTCATTGAACACAATCTCGACGTGATCAAGACGGCCGACTGGGTGATCGATGTGGGACCCGAAGCGGGTATCGAGGGTGGCCGCATTGTTGCCCAGGGAACGCCGGAAGACCTCGTCCGGCATGCGGACCAGTTTTCCAGTCAGTCACAACCTGCGAAGAAGCCTGGCACAACAGGGCGAAAGAAGAAAAACACGACTGACCGCTCTCCCGGTGACGATTCGTTGCTGCTTCCGTCGCATACCGGTGAGATGCTTCGCCCCGTTCTGGCGGACGGTCCTCGTGCCAAGCGGGCGATCTTCGACGCGAAACAGGCTGCGAAGAAGAAGTCGGGCGATCTCGACCTGAAAAAAGTCGGCCAGCATATTGCGATGCCCTGGCAGAAGGACGGACGGCGATGGCATACCGTGGATCGGGTCGGGCACAACGGCAACCCCTGTCGCTGGCACGGCGAAGCATTGTCGTTCGTCATCGATCAGATTGCCGAAGACGACGACTTTGCCGAACCCAACTGGAACCATCGCAGCGTTGTCGAGATCAAGTCGAAGGGAAAAGCGGGAAGCTGGTTCCTGCATGCCATGACAGGAGACGAATGGCTGGTGACGTTCAAGTTCCGCGTGCGAAAAAAGTCCTTCGACGCGGAGTCGCTGCAGAAGCAGATCGGACTGAAGACTCTCAATGAACGAAACGATCTGCCAATTTATGGCAGCGAGAGTCGCATCTCGGTGAAGAACAGTCGCGGACCATGGCAGGAAGTGCAACTGAAGGTCCACGATCTGGAGGAGATCGACACGCCGGCATTTCGCCGATTCCTGAAGGAGGTCCAAGGGGCCTTTCGCCCGCTGGTCGAACGGCAAAAGCTGGACTTGAAGGAACTCGAGCCCTGGAAAGTGCTCGGTCGGAAATGGCACGTCTCTCGCAAGGGGTTCCCGTCTGCCAAACGGGTGCAATGGGAGGCCGATCTATTGGACGGTCTCCTCGATTTGCTACAGAAAGTCGCAGCCGACGAACAGTTCGACTGGGGAAGCAAGCAGGTGGTCAACATCCGACAGCCGAATGACAACGGAACGTGGGCCGCCGTCTACACCAAACGGCGAGAGGGAGTCGACCTGTGGGTGCACCGTCCCCGGGGAACGGTGGCATTGGGCCGCATCGCGACATTCGCTGCCGAACGGGCCATTGTTCCCGGCCGCAATGGAAACGAAGTCATCAAGCTAAGGCTGACGGAGCGCTCGCAACTGACGGACGAATTTCGCCGCTTCCTGCAAGAACAGTATTCCGCGACATAGCGAACTGTCGACTGCAAGGTAAACGATGGGGGGCGACGGAATTCTTGCGCTAAGCCAACGCAAGGCGACTTACGGCACGGCCAGATCAACACTAATGATTTCTTTGTCGTTAC
>CALJUK010000683.1 GCA_937975745.1 uncultured Planctomycetaceae bacterium
GTTGTTGCCGATCGCAGCGACGTTGTTCTTTGGTGTATTCGGCATTCCGAAGTTCGCCCGTCTGTCGGCGTCTCCCAATACCGACCAGCGACAATTTCGCGTCGATTGGGGTTCCGGTGTTGATCGGTCGCCCCAGTCGGCCGAGACCCAACCATTGCGTCCGATTGATCGACATCCCCGATCGTCGGCAGCCCCTTCGGTTGGCACAATTCCTGCCACTGATCGTGACGATCGCATGCGGGGAACTGAATCCCAAGTGCGGATTGCCCCGTCTGCCGCTGGAATTTCGATGGTGACCAGCGAGCCTCAACCTCGCCAGAGAACATCCCAGGTGCGGCAGGAATTCCTCGAACGGCCGGGAAGCCCACCTCGCGTCATTCCTGCTTCACACTCCCGCTCGACCGATGTCGAGCCGCTTCAAATGACTTCGACGGACGTGGTCCGGCCGAATCAATCAACCAACCAGCAGGCGGCGACTGACACCGAAACCTGGCAGGCCGCCGTTCGTCGTTTGAATGAGTTGGGGATCAGCCGCTATCGCCTCGATGTGGGAAGTGGCCCCGGGCTGTATCTCTTCAGCTGTTTCTTCACGCCGCCCAATCAACCGAACTTCTTGCGAAGGTTCGAAGCGGAAGCCGAGCGGCCTTTGGATGCCGTCCGCAATGTCCTGGCGCAGGTCGAAGAATGGCATGCTGTCGCGATGACAACGCATCAGTCGTACGCATTGCCGGCACTGGCCAGTGCTCGTCCTCAAGTCCGGTCGATGTCCGATCCTTAGTTTCTGCTTGATCTATTGCCCAGCGTCATCCCTCTCTGAGATTTTCGGTCGCGGCGGTTGAGACTCTTCCGAATGTACGCTTCGAGTTTGCCCCGATTCCTGAAGGCCGACGTTCGCCTGCCCGACAATCAAAATGCATGTTGGGAAGGCGTTGCGGTTTCGCTTGCGGAGTCTGCGGTCGGCTGGAACTGGCAGCAGTGGGCACACCGGCGGACCCGCTCGCCCGCGCTGGTGTTCGATGACGATACGGGGATACCGTTTTGTCGAACCTCGAAAATGGCTCGGCTGGAAGCGGTTCTGTTCATCAGTCCCGAAGCGATTTCGGCGCGGAAGTTGACTCAACTGGCCATGCTGGCCGACGTCGCCGAAGCCAACACGCTAATCGATGCGCTGAACGAAGCGTATGACGCGTGCGACACAGCGTTTCGAATCGAACGTGTGGCCGCGGGCGTACAATTGCTGACGCGCCCCGTGTTTTCTCGCTGGCTCAATCGCCTGCACCAAAGACAAGCCGAGTTGAAGCTCTCCTCGCCGGCGTTGGAAACACTTTCGATCGTGGCGTATCGGCAGCCGATCACCCGCGCCGACATCGAGTCGGTCCGGGGCGTGCAGTGTGCCGAGATGCTGAAGCAACTCATGGAACGGGGGCTCGTCCGAATCGGTGGCGAAGACAGCTCACTCGGCCGACCTTACTTGTACGAGACGACCCGCAAATTCCTGGAGATTTTCGGCCTGAGATCACTGAACGAACTGCCGATGGCCGATACGCTGCGACAGCGTAGCAGCGACGTTCAGGCGGCTCAGTCCGCAGCGACCCCTGATGAAGCTCCTGCCCCAGATGAGGTCACTGAGGCGGACGGCAGCGAGATGGCGATCGAAGGTGACCTAGGCGATACCGACTCGGCCGGTCAGGAAGCGGCCTGATCACGACGCGGACGACGAGCGGCGGTCTTCCACGACTGCCTGAATCGCGTCGGCGATTTCCTCAATCGATCGAAGTCGCCCCGCATCGAGGCAGGGGACGACCTGCCAGGTCGAGTCCTGTTCGGCCAACTCGCGATAGACCTCGCGGACATTCGCCAGGTAGTTGGTGTCCGACTCTTGCAGGTCGGTCGCCCGATCCGTGTACGACCGGGCAGACTTCTTGAGGACAAGCTGCTGGGCCTGGTCTGCTGGCAGATCGAGCAGCACGGTCAGATGCGGCCGCGGAAGGGCGTAGATCTCGAATTCCAGTTTCTCGATCCAGTCCAGCAGTTCTCGGCGATTTGCGCCTGTCAGCTTGGCTCCCTGGTGGGCCATATTCGAGGCGACAAACCGGTCGAAGATGACAACCTGGTGGTCGTTGTCGGCGGATTCGATGACGGAACGCGATTCGAACCGGTCTCCCGCATACAGCAGCGAGACCAATAGGGGATGGACTTCGTCGAGCCTTCCAAATTGTCCGTTCAGAAAGGCGCCGACCTGGCGTCCGAAGGTCGTCGCTTCGTACCGGGGAAAGCTGAGGAGGGTGACACTGACACCGGCATTTGCTAGCCATTCGCGCAGTTGAGCCGCTTGAGTTCCCTTGCCGGAACCGTCAATTCCTTCAATCACGACACGAAAGGCCAAGGGATTGTCCTTGCGAGAAAGAGGCGATCCAGGGATGAGAACACGGGTCGGTCATGCGCGCTGACCGCGCATGCGCCGCGGTCGAGACGTCAATTTGCATTGGGAGAATGTTCGAGCATGCCCAAGGCGTCGTTGAGGCTGCTTGCCGTCTCAAAGTAGTCGATCAATCGGCTGTTGCGGAGGATCTCTTCGACGCAGGTCGTAAGTTCGCAGAGGATCATTCGACCGTCCACTCGCCGTAGTCTCCGGTGCAGCGTGATCAACTTACCAATCACTGAACTGGTGATGTATTCGACCTGTCGCATGTCGACGACGATGTTCTCGGCCAGGTACTTGTCGAGCAGCGTGAAGAGTTCCACGCCGATCTGCTCGATGTTTTCGTCCTCGGTCAGCGAGGGGCAGGTGAATTCGGCGACGATGCAGTGTTCACCGGCATTGCAGTGAAGGTACGTCGGGTTGAACTCGGAAAGATTCACGAGATGTCCGTTTCCAACAGGATGTTGTCGTCCACGCTCGCCGCCACGGTTACGCCTTACAGCCGGTCTGCGACCAGGTATTCTTCCTCGACCTGCCGTCCGACACCTTCGACAAACTCGCCGAAGTCGCTTTCCTGGCCGGGGAGTTGCACCGGCGTGTAGCTCCGATCGGTGCCGCGCACCCAGCCGGGTTGATCGCTACAGAGGCTTTCGACAAGAACCTGCAACGGCTGATTTCGCAACGATGCATAATACCGCATGGCAAGCTGCCGTTCGAGCCGGTGCAATGTCTGCACCCGCTCTTTACGAATTTCGGGCGGAATCTGATCCGGAAAGTCGGCTGCCGGTGTTCCCTGCCGGGCGCTAAACGGGAAGATGTGAATCTTCATAAATCCGGCCTGTTCGCAGACGTCGAGTGTCTGGCGGAATTCCTCGTCCGTTTCTCCCGGGAAGCCCACGATCACGTCGGTCGTGAAGGCGGGATTGTCGAGCCGTTCTCGCATGGCTTGCAGTTTGTCGAGGAAGCGGGCGGCTGAATACCGGCGGCGCATTCGGCGGAGCACGGTCTCGCTGCCGCTTTGCAGCGACGGATGGAATTGAGCGCAGAGGTGCTCGCAATTGGCCGCCGCCGAGATGAAGTCGTCATGGATCTCGGCCGCTTCGACACTGGAAAGCCGCATCCGCCAGTTGCCGGGAATCCGGTCGAGCCGTTCGAACAGATGCCACAGCCGGAATGGCGGTTTGCCCGACTTACCGCGAGTGGTGTCAACGCCGAAGTGGCCGACGTGAATTCCAGCCAGCACGATTTCACGATAGCCGTTGTCGATCAACCGGCGGACTTCGTCTTCGATGTCATCAGGAGAGCGACTGTGAAGCCCCGGTCGAACGGACGGGATGATGCAGTAGGTGCATTTGAGGATGCAGCCGTCCTGCACCTTCACATAGGCACGCTTGCGACCATCGAAGTGGCTGATGCCGGTTGGCATGTCGACGATCCCCAGCCGATCCAGGACATCGGGGAGTTCCCTCTTGTCCCGGACCACTTCGAACACACCCGGCAACCGCGAGATTGTCTCGGGGTCGCGCGTGGCGTAACAGCCCATCACGATTGTCTTGCTGCCGGGGTTCTGCCGAGCCAGCTGCCGAATCGTCTGGCGGCCTTTCGACTCCCCCGTGCCGGTCACCGGGCAGGTGCTCACAACGCACAGGTCGGCCGGTTCTTCATCGACCGCTTCGCGGTAGCCGTTCC
>CALJUK010000684.1 GCA_937975745.1 uncultured Planctomycetaceae bacterium
AACATCGACGCTGGCGTCTACAATCATCTGGGAACGCGAGCCGGAGGTGAGGTCATCGGGGAGTACTAAACGTCCCGCTGGCGACACCAACGTAACCCGGCAGCCGAGCCAAGAGCCTGTCTGCCGGTTTTTTGTTACGACGCACCTGCTTCCAAGCCGATCAGGTCGCTCGCTTTCAAGCCACTCAGGCCGTGGCTGCGATCTCTTCGATCGGATGGCCAAATGGCAGGATCGGCATCGGGCGTCCCTGTAAATCATGCAGTACATGATGAGGGTCGATGCCAAGATGTCGATAGACCGAAGCCCACAGGTCGTTCGGCGTCAGCAGTCGCTCGACGGGATGCTCGCCCTTGTCGTTGGTTGCACCGACGACCTGACCGGTCCGGATTCCACCACCGGACACCAGGACCTACATGGCCTGAGGCCAGTGATCGCGGCCGGGTTGTTCGACACCGGTTCGCGTTCCACGCTGAACGGTGATGCGCGGTGTCCGCCCAAATTCACCGGTCACCACCAACAACACCTTGCGGTCCAGTCCCCGCTGATAGAGGTCTTCAATCAGGGCGCTGACGGCCTGATCGTAGGGGGGCAGACGCCATTCGCAGTCTTTGAAGATGTGGCCATTGACTGCATGTGAGTCCCAGTTGTAGACGCTGTAGTCCGGCGACGGCTTGCCTGGGAAGGGGTGTTCCCAAACCATCGTGACGAAGCGGACACCTGCCTCGACCAGACGACGTCCCAGGATGGCTCGTTGGCCATAGGTGCTCCAGCCGTAACGGTCCCGCAGTTCCTGCGGCTCCTGAGAGATGTCGAAGGCATTGCGAACACGGTCGCTCATCAACATGGCAACGGCTTGGCGGTTGAAGTCGTCCATCGCCTTCATCGAGCCGCTTTTGTCAACATCGCGGCGGAACTGGTCCACGCCCCGCAACATCGCCAGGCGGTCGTCCAGTCGCGTTTCCATCTCTGACTTCACGCCAATGTTTTCGACCTTGAAGTCTGGTGAACTCGGATCGCCTGCGACGGTAAACGGCGTGTTGGAGGCGCCGAGGTAAGCTGGTCCCATCGCAAACGTGTCGACTGCCGCGCGCGATGCGTCGACTTCCGTCACGCAGACCGGCATCTCGTCGGAGTCCTTTTGCAGCATCTTTTTGACGATGGTGTTCACAGCGGGCGCATCGTTCACCGTGCCAAACGGTGTCGCCGGAACACGACCGGTCATCAGCCGTTTGTGGCCTCCACCATGATCGGCGAACTTGTGATGAATCGACCGGATCAACGTGAACTTGTCAGCTAGCTTCGCATGCCTTGGCAGCAGCTCGCAGACATCGATCCCTGGGACGTTTGTGCGAATCGGGCTGAACTCCCCGCGGTAGTCGCTGGGAGCATCCGGCTTCATGTCGTAGGTCTCCATATGAGGGGGACCACCCGGCAGCCAGACGAATATCACCGACGTGTCGTCGCTGATGCCACCCGCTTTCGCGAAGGCTTGCGAGCGAAGCAGATCTGCCACGCCGATACCCAGGAGACTCGAACCTCCCAGTTCCAGGAAGGTCCGCCGTTTCATAGGTCCGCCGCAATTGCGATTCGGTCCGACTGACGTCATGTTCTTGCCTCAAATTGCTCGGATCAAAGAGAACATGTCATTTCAATATGAGCCTACCGGAGTATACTATATGGTCAAGATCGTGTGAATTGGAAATGCGAATCGAGCATGTTCCGCGTCGTGAAATATTTTGCCCAAATCCAGCTCCGACTGCGATCGATTTTAGTGCCTTTTCCTGCAAGAATTGGTCATCGGCACAAAACCGACTGATGCTGCGGTGAAACTGGCTCCGTCGGCAGTCCCACCGCGGCGTTGCATGCCCCTACCGCTTGTAACGAGCGGGTGTGTGCTCCCTCCCGAGTATGAGGCCTCCGTGGAAATTCACCAGATGACGAAGCAGACAGTCACCCGATTCGCCGTGAGCGTTGTGCTCGCAACGGCGATGCTGGCTCTCGCCGAGACAAAGGGATTTGCGGCCGACGGCATCACGTTGAAAGTCTCAGCCGGCATCGGCGTGGAACAGCTTCGAATGACGGGCCCCGACGCCCGCCAGCAGTTGGTTGTGACGGCCGTCTCTCCTGATGGGAAGCAAGTCGACGTCACAAGCCTCGCCGATTACATCGTCGAGCCGGTGGGGATTGTCACGGTAGCGCCGGGGGGGTATGTTTCGCCGGTGGCCAACGGTCGAGCCACCATACGGATCACCTCGATGAATGCGGAGCCGACGGTCGTTCCCGTGGAGGTCAGCGGTTTCGAGACACAGCGTCCAGTCAGCTTTCCCAACGACGTCATCCCGCAACTGACACGCGCCGGCTGCAACAGCGGGGCCTGTCACGGCACACCATCTGGAAAGAATAACTTCCGCCTGTCATTACTCGGTTTCGAGCCGAAGACCGATTACGAATTTCTCACACGCGAGTCGCGTGGCCGACGCGTTTCCGTGAGCACGCCAGAGATGAGTCTGTTCCTCCGTAAGGCCGTCGGCGGCGTGCCCCACGGTGGTGGTGCGAGGATTTCACGCGGTTCTGACGCCTACCAGCTCTTGCGACGATGGGTTGCCGAAGGCCTCGCCTACGGGCCGGCCAACGATCCAATCGTTGAACGTATCGAGATTTTCCCTCACAGCCGCGTCGTGGAACGAAACTCGCAACAGCAGCTGCAAGTCACGGCGTTCTACAGCGACGGAACGACACGCGACGTAACCCGCGTGGCCCAGTACAAGGCCAACCAGCCCGACATCAGCGAGGTCGACGATCGCGGCCTGGTCACATTCAAAGACCGTACCGGGACGACGGCCGTGATGATTCGCTTTCTGGAACATGTCGGCGCATTCATGGCGACGGTTCCGCTCGGGATGCCGACTCCTGACATTCCCGCCCCCAGCAACTACATTGATGAGCACGTTTTTGCGAAACTGGAGCTGCTCGGCCTGCCTCCGTCAGAGATTTGTGACGACGTCACGTTTGTTCGACGTGCCGCGCTGGACCTGACAGGACGGCTTCCCACGATCGAACAGACCCAGCGATTTGTCGCTTCGACCGATCCTGATAAGCGGAGTCAATTCGTCGATGAGTTACTCGACAGCCCTGGCTATGCGGACCTGTTCGCCAATAAGTGGGCGGGACTGCTGCGGAATAAGGCGGGGGGTAATCTGGAACAGGTGGCCCGCGAGACGTATCGCTTCCACGCCTGGATTCGGCAGAGTCTGGCGGACAATAAGCCATTTGATGAGTTTGTCGGCGAACTCCTGACTGCTCGAGGACAACTTGGCAGCAATCCGCCGACGTCGTGGTACCGAGCCGTCAGCGACCCCAAGGACCAGATGGCCGACATCGCTCAGGTCTTCCTGGGTGTCCGGATCCAATGCGCCCAATGTCATCATCACCCGTACGAAAAGTGGACCCAGGACGACTACTACGGCTTCGCCGCGTTCTTTTCGACGGTCAAGCTGAAGGAAGTTCGCAAGCTCCCCGAGGACGACGTTCTCTTCAGCGAGCGAAAGCTGGCCATCTTCAAGAACCCCAACACAAACGAAGATCTCAAGCCGACGCCACTGGACGGCGAGCCGCTGGAGATTGCCCCAGGTGATGATCCGAGGGCCGAGCTGTCCAAATGGATCTCGGACCCCAGGAACCCGTACTTCGCGAAGATGCTCGCCAACCGCTATTGGAAGCATTTCTTCGGACACGGCCTCGTCGATCCGGAAGATGACATGCGGATCACCAATCCGTCGACGAATCCGGAGCTGTTGAACGCCATGGCGGATGCGTTCGTCCGATCGGACTTCGATCTGAAACAACTCTGCCGGGATATCTGTACCAGCCGGGCTTACCAACTGAGTTCGTTCCCCAACGGCTATAACGGAGATGATGAGCAGAACTTCGCTCGCTACTATCCCCGGCGGATGACGGCGGAAGTGCTGCTCGATGCGATAAACGAAGTGGCCGGTGCGCGCAACAACTTCAGCAAGCAGCCGATTGGTATCCGAGCGGTCGCCCTGCCAGACGATACGGCCAACCGGGAGTCATTCTTCCTGCGCGTCTTCGGTCGACCAGAGATGGATGCGGGCTGCGAGTGCGAACGGACAGCCGATGCAAACCTTTCCCAGAGTCTGCACCTGATCAACTCGGATACGATGCAGAACATACTGTCCGCTCCGAATGGCAAAGCCGTTGAACTGGCTAGAGACGCTGAACGAAGCGACAAGGATAAGGTCACCGACCTCTATCTGCAGGCTGTCAGCCGCCCGCCCAGTGACAGCGAGTTGACAACGGCACTCGATCACCTGAAGCGGAAGCGCGAAGAAGCCGCGGCCGATTCCACCTCCGGCACGGCTGAGTCCGCCGCCCGGCAAGCCTTCGAAGACATCATCTGGGTGATCGTCAACACCAAAGAATTCCTGTTCAACCATTGAGGCCGATATGTCCCGCTGGAAACTTCCCCTGGCGATCGCCTGTTGTGCCGTCGCAGCGGTCTTGCGACCAGATTGTGCCACGGCTCAGCTGCCAACGGCCGACCTGAGCCGAATCCATCCGCCCGCAGCCCGAGTCGGCGAGACGCTCGCGGTCTCGATCGCTGGCACGAATCTCGAAGACGTGAGCGAGTTGCGATTCTCGCATCCCGAGATTGTCGCCGAACCCGTCATGGTTCCGGCTGATGACTTCCTTCCGGAGCGGCCGCAGGCAAATCACTTTGAGGTGACCGTGGGAGGTAGCGTTCCACCCGGAATTTACGAGGTCCGGGCCATCGGTTTCTTTGGCATTTCTACGGCGCGTCCGTTTCTGGTGGCCGCCGCCGATTCCAACGAAGTCACCGAGTCGGGCGATCATTCCGAGGCCGACACGGCCATGCCGGTGGAGTTGAACTCCGTCGTCTTTGGCAGTGCCACCGCCGGCAGAGTCGACTGGTACCGTATTCACGTGCCAGCCGATGAGCGGATTCTGGTCGAACTTCAGGCGGAACGAATCGACTCGCGGTTGGATGGCCTGCTGAAGCTTTATGGTGCAGATGGTCGCGAGATCGCTCAGGCTCAGGATCACTTCGGCCGCGACCCGTTGCTTGAGATCAACTCTCCAGTCGAAGCGGACTACCTGCTGGCCGTTTCGGACATTCTGTACCGAGGAAGTGCGGATCACTTCTACCGACTCCACGTCTTGCACAATCGTCCGTTGATCGACTTTGTGGTCCCGCCCGCAGCTCAACCCGGGTCGAAGGGGCGGTATACAATCTATGGTCGCAATCTACCCGGTGGGAGGTTGTCAGATGTGTCCTTGAGTGACGGAACCGCATTGGAAACAGTCGAGGTGGAGATTGAACTCCCCGGCGAGGCAGCGACGCCCGCGGGCTACCACCCAGGAACACCGCGTCAGGGACTGCTCCCGGGCTTCGATTTCAGCTACCAGGGCTCGAACTCCTTTCGCATTGGCTATTCGACAGCACCTGTCGTCGCTGAGGATGCCAGTCGCGAGACACAGCACGTCACGCTTCCGGTCGAGGTGGCCGGGCGATTCGACTTGGCGACCGACGAGGATGTCTATCGTTTCGTCGCGGAGAAGGATCGAACCTACGCCGTCGAAGTCACTGCAGAGCGCATGGCCGTCGCCGTGGACCCGTACATCGTGATTCATCGTGTTGGGCGCAAGTCCGACGGCAGCGAAGAGCTCATCAAGGTGGCTGAAAACGACGACATGACGTCATTCTTCAGCATTGCCGGCATGGAGTCGATCAATGCGGATACCAAGGATTCGGCTGTCGTGTTCAAAGCAGAGGAGGGGGGCGAATACGCCGTCACAGTCGTGAACCTTTTCGGGAGCGGCGGGGCGGAGTTGCTGTACCGTCTGGCCATCCGGGAGCCGGTTCCGGACTTCGGGCTGATTGCAACCACAG
>CALJUK010000685.1 GCA_937975745.1 uncultured Planctomycetaceae bacterium
AGCAGCACGGTCTTCACGTACAACCTGCAGGGGCGGATGAACTCCGTCACGGTCGAGACCTACGACGGAGAAACCATCAGCCGTCGGGAAGTCAGTACCTACGAATACGACACGATGGGGATTCGCGTCTCGGCCGAGAAGGTCGTCCTGGAAGACACCGACCAGGATCCAGGCACTTAACTCCAAGAAGCCAGCCACACGCGGACCGAGTATCTCAACGATCCGCACAATCCAACCGGTTACTCGCAGGTCCTGCAGGAAACGGAGTTCGACGCCGAAGGTGACATCGTCAAGCGCACGATCTACACACTCGGCCACGACCAGCTCAGCCAGACAACGATTGCGTACGACGCCAACGGCCAACCCGTCGGTGACGGAACGACACTCTTCTTCGGTGCTGACGGCCACGGCTCGACGCGGGGGCTGTTCGACATAATGGGGGCGATTGCCCAGGTTGGACCCGTCTGGCAGATCTTCCATTTCGATGCCTACGGGAATGCAATCGGCTTTGACCCCGCCATGGCCGCCACGAGTATTCTGTACTCGGGCGAGATGTTCGATGCGGCGATCGCTCTGCAATACCTGCGTGACCGCTGGTATGACGCCGTCACGGGCCGGTTCAACCGCCTGGACAGCTACGCGGGCAACATCCACGACCCGCAAAGCCTGCACAAGTACTTCTACACCCACGGGGATCCGGTGAGTGGAACGGATCCGAGCGGAAGGTTCTCATTGGGCAGTTCGTTGTCGGCGAACTCGATCGGAGGGACGCTTGGCGGTCTCAGTCAAAGCGCTGTTGTCCTCAATGCCACTCGTGCGTTGCGAACGGTGGCGTGGAATTACGCTTTGTATCGATCAGTCCTCAATCTGCAGCAATCGCGGCAGCAGCTTATACCGTTGAATAAGCAAAAAGTCCGTGACGATTTCCAATACGCACTTCTTGCTCAGGCCTCGTACGAGAGCAGCGAACGCGTCGTTCCGGGCTGGATCTGGCTTGAAGACTACGAAAACCGAAATACGGGGTTCTTCGCACGGCTTTGGTTGCGCAATGGCGAACGAGTCCTCGCGTTCGCCGGGACCGCGGAACCCTTTCTGCTTGATTGGAAAGCAAACATTCAGCACGGACTCTTCGGGAACACGGCTCAATATCGCCAAGCCGTTGACACAGCGGAGCAAGCTCAACAAGAGTACGGACCGATCGACCGCTTTGTCGGGCACTCGCTGGGGGGCGGCTTGGCTTCGGCTGTGGCACTCATCTTCAACAAGCCGGCAACAACATTCAACGCGGCTGGCGTGAACCCGACGTTTTTGGCACAGCACCTAGTCGGTCTCGGACAGGCGAACCAACTGATCGACGCATACTGCGTCCAAGGAGAGATTTTGAGTAGTCTTCAGGATGTGCCGAAGGAGTTGGCGCTTCACCCACACCCCGTCGTTGCGATTATGGGGCTTGTGGGAGCGGTGGCACCCGATGGTGTCGGCACGCCATACTGGTTGCCCGGCGAGAGCTACTTTCCATTAGTGCGACATTCGATGTCAGAAGTGCTAGATGGCATGCGGCAGATGATGTAACTCGGAAAGAATGGGGGATGACCATGATTCGCGCGCAAGTGGTGACTCTCTGTGGAGTCCTTCTCATGATGGCAGGATGCGGGGGCAGAGCCGGTGGAGTCAACATTTGGGATGCCGTGGAGAATGGTGATGCAGACGGGATTGGGAATTTTGCACTTGCGAATGGAAACCTAGACGTCCGCAGTCTGGGCGGCGTCACTCCATTGTGGGTGGCTTTGAGCGAAGAGAATCGTCCGAGCTATGAGGCCCTTCTGGAGTACGGGGCTGACCCGAACGTAATCATGAGCGGAAAACGAGTCGTGACCCATTGGGCCGCTATGAAAGAGGACCCGTGGTGGCTGCGTCTGGCGCTGGAACACGGTGCAGACCCAAATCTCGTGAATACAGGTACTGGTGCACCGAGCGAGGGAACGCCGCTCATGTATGCGATGACTGGGATTCACGATGGCTGGATCGAGAACGTGAAGCTTCTCGTGGAATATGGGGCCGACATCGACAAGCCTGATCGCTACGGTTGTCCTCCGCTGTTGATAGCCGCGAATCAAACGAAACTCGAGATCGTTCTCTATTTGCTTGACGCTGGTGCTGACTATCGTGCTGCAAAATGCCATTCGGAATCATTTGTTGAGCGGATCCGAAACATGGTAGAGAACAGAAATCGCTGGTATCGGCGAGAGAAGGAGCGACGGGGAGTTGATGCCATTCAAGCCTGGCTGGAAGACCACGGCGAAGACGTTGGCGAACCTCTTCCTCCAGAATAGGTCGCGAAACGTGGGATCGAAACTCAACTTGAATAGCTGCTGGGACAATGCAACCCTTGCGATTTCACAGTAGAGCTACAGTAGCAGTCGAAAGGCAAACGATGAACGTACTTGATTTGACCCGCCTCTGCTGGATTGCCCCTGCCGTCATCTGCTGCACCGTGGCTGTTACGACTCACGCTGCCACGATCGATCCCGGCGGCTCCGATCTTGGCGGCAACACTGTCACCGAGTACTCGAAACCGCGCATCATCTCATTTGAGTCGATCTTCGGCGAAGATGCGGGCGATCTCAACACGATCCTGGTGAAGTTCGATCTCGAACCGGGCGACGGCCCGAATCTCACCTTCAATGCAGCTTTTGAGAACCACTTTGCCTGGGACTGGGCAGCCATCCGGCTGACGCTGATCGGCGGTCCCACATTCTCATACCGCGGCGACATCGCCACAGCCGGCCAGGGTGAAGATCATTCCCGGATTCCTGTGCCCATCGTACAGCGGTCCGCGAATTGCAGATGAAGGACTAGGTTTTGTCCCACAACTGGTATTTGAAGATTTTGAGAAGACCGCCAAAAACTTTGGGGGCATGCTCACGCTTGCCTTCATCCGGCAACACCTACCATACGAACTCGTTTAACTGTTTTGGGACAAAGTCTAGTGTTGTGTCAAACCCAAAAATTCGGGTCGAGAAACGACAATGGACTGGGCAACGAGCCACGGGCCAAGCTGTTGAACCCGAAGTTAAAGGCCCGACAAGGCACTAGTCGGCCAGCTTGATGAACGCCACCGCGTTGTTATTGTTCATCGGGATCACGAGTTGCTTCTGCTTCGAGTCGTACCCCATCGAAGCGGCACTCGGGATGCCAGCAGCAATGACTTCGGCCTTTTGACCGGGGCGGATCTTCGAAACGCTGCCAAACCGGACGCTACTGACGTACTTGGTACCGTCGGTCAGAATCACCAGGCCGTCATTGCCTCCCTCAGCGGTGCGTTCAGTGCCGAGCAGCTTTCCATTGGTGGGATCAAACGTCAAGACGGCGTTGTCGCCGACATTCACGACGACCACGTTTCCGGCCGGGTCAATCGCCACACCATTGGGGCTAACCAAAGGAGTGCCGTCGACAAAGGTCGAAACCTTGCCTGCGGGTGTAATCTTGTAAACACGGCTTTCTGGACGCGTATTCGAGACGAAGATTGTTCCGTCTTTCGCCACAGCGATCCCGTTGAGGAAACTCGCTCCCTCAACGGGGTAGGCTCGCCCAGGACGCCCGGTGGCCAGATCGAAGGTCCGGACGACGTCAATGTCGGCCGTGTAAAGGACTCCCCCCTGGATGGCGCTTCCAAGCGGATGATTGAGCGTCAGACCGTCACGGGTGGCACCAATCCACTTGGCCGTGTGGACCGTGCCGTCTGGATTCAGCAGCGACACGTAACCGTCGTTCTCTTCCAGATTCTGCGCAACGCCAGCATTCATCACGACGATCAGATTTCGCGTCGGATCGTAGACACAGCTTTCAGCAAAACGGAAGCTCCCATACACCTTCACATTTCCGGTCATCGGAACGAACTGACCCGCTTCGTTGACGCTACCCAGCGGTTTGCCGACCTCGAATTCCTTCTGCTCTGTGGCAGTTGGCTTCTGGGCCACAACCACACTGGCCAGTAGCAGAGTTGCACAAGTGGAGAGCAAAACGATGAGTTTCATCGGTGGGGTTCCTCGGGTGGGGGGATTCTGGCAGTTGAGACACACCGCCTGGCGATGAGTCAGGTGTCTCAGTCCGGTCAATATAGTCGATTCGCGCCGGGCACAACAACAGGTCGCGGTGGAGTCTCGCGAAAGCCGATCTCCCCCGAGGAGCCTCCGCCGATCATGACTTTGCCGACTCGACGTGCGCCGCGATCGTCCAGAATTTTCCGACAGCATGCCGACCGGGACATGTGTGCGTGCACGGTTCAGAAGACGTCTTGAAGCTTTACCGCACGCCCTCGACGACCACGCATAGGCAGCCATGCAGCGTTTTCAGGCGGCAAAGTAGCCACCTGAGTGTATCACAGTTTCAACACAATCGGAGGGAGGTGCGTTCGTGTGTAACCGTCATACGAACCGCATCTTGCGGCGGGTGATACGATCTCCTTGGATTCGATTTCTCGATTTCAAGGAGCAGAGGCATGGCCAAGCG
>CALJUK010000686.1 GCA_937975745.1 uncultured Planctomycetaceae bacterium
CTGTTTCCAGCCTTTCCCTTTGCCGGCAGCAGACTGCTTCGCGGGCTGAACGATCGACTGCAGCAGGGGACCATGGGAACCGTTCGGCAGATCACGCTGGAACGCTCTCTCGTCGGTCATGACGGCCAACTGTCCGAGCGCGACTGTGATCGGCAGATGATCGCTGACCTGGATTTGTTGCGGCGGATCGGCGGGCGGTTCGATCAGGTCACGGCGATTCAGGTCGGGCGAGTCGAAGACCGCCTGCTGCAGACGACGGTGACGCTGGCCGGCATGCGAACACCTGATGTCCTGTGGAACGTTCGGGCTGCTACCGAACCAACCGGTTGGAACCTGACAGTCACTGCGGCCAACGGCCGAGCGAGAATGTCGGGTGACGCAGGTGGTCCGCCGAACCTGCTGGAGGTCGAAGGAGTCGAGTCCTTCCGACAAACCGATGAGCGTTCTACCGGGGAAACAATGCTGGATCGGTTCGAAGCCCAACTGCAACATCCGGGAGACTCGCCCGACTGGCAGCAGTTGACCGGCCTGTTCGAGCTGGTCGATGCCACGCGGCGGTCACTGGTACGTCGTCGGACGATCGACCTCCATCATGCCGACTATTCCGAGCGGACGATTCTCAAGACACAAATGACGGCCATCGGCTGTAGCGTGTTGATGCTGACAGTTCTGGCGCTGATCGTCCTGATGGGGATCGATTCGCTGTTCAATGTTGGTCCCACGTTTCGGCTGATTGCCCGGATTGCGGTCTTCGCACCGCTGTTTGTCTTTCTGGCGATGCAGTTGTTGATGCTGGTGGCCCGCCCGTCGCCCGACGAATCCGATACGATCACCGAGTAAGCTTGTCGCGCTAGCGAAAACCGAGACGTTGGCCAATGACGACTTGAAGCGGCCCGGTTTCATGTGGAGTGCCACCGGGTCACTTCTGCGGGGCTTGCGAGCAATCTGGAGAAGTGCTTTCAAAATCGCGCGAGACCGTGTTTACTGACGGGAAAGCCATGGGACCGACGTCGCCCGCGGTACACGGTTGTCCCTCTCGATCACGACATGCCACGATTGAAGCGATCAAATCACCATGCCCACGACTCACCGAAGATTACTCGTTTACGGTTGGCTGTTGTTGGCCGTCGTCATCAGCGGTTGGAGATCTGAGACTCTGTTGGCGGCCGATGCCGCGCTCCCCAATATCATCCTCTGTATGGGGGACGATCATGGCTGGGAAGAGACCGGATACAACGGCCATCCGCATCTGAAGACACCCGTGCTCGATGAGATGGCCGCGACCGGCTTGCGTTTGGACCATTTCTACGCGGCCCACCCCAGCTGTTCTCCCACACGGGGGAGTGTCCTGACCGGCCGACATCCGAACCGGTATGGCTGCTTCACACCCAACTACTCTCTGCGGCCGGAAGAGATTTCCGTTGCGCACATTCTGTCGAAGGCTGGCTACGCGTGCGGTCATTTCGGCAAGTGGCATGTCGGCCCGGTGAAGGCGACCTCGCCGACCAGTCCCGGAGCGATGGGCTTCAAGCATTGGTTGTCACACGACAACTTCTTTGAGTTGAATCCGGTCCTTTCTCGCGACGGTGGTCCGCCGGAGCGGATCGAGGGAGAAAGCTCGCAGGTGATCGTTGACGAGACGATCCGTTTCATGAGACAGGCAACGGCCGACGGGCAGCCGTTCTTGGCGGTCGTCTGGTTCGGGTCACCGCACGAACCGTACATCGGGCTGCCGTCCGATCTTGCGTTGTACGACAACCTGCCGGAAGAGTACTCCCAGAAAATGGTGCGAGTCACGTCGAACGTCACCGGGGAACAGGTCGAACGTCCATTGCGGGAAGTGTTGCGCGAGCGGTTTGCAGAAATCACTGCGATGGACCGGGCGATCGGTTCGTTGCGGGACTACCTGAAGGAAACACGCCTCCGCGAGAATACGGTGCTGTGGTACTGTGGCGACAACGGGACACCCTCGAGCGGTCTGGTCGCCTCTCCCTTCCGTGGCCAGAAGGCGCAGATGTACGAAGGGGGGATTCGTGTCCCTGGCCTGATTGAATGGCCGGCCCGGATTCGCAGCCCACGCGTCAGCCAGGTGAACTCGGTCACCAGCGACATGTTGCCGACGATCTGCGCACTGACGGGTCAGCCGTTGCCCGACCGACCTTTGGATGGAATCAGCTTGGAAGCATTGATCGCTGGCGAGATGGATTCGCGCCCGAGTCCTATCTGTTTCTGGAGCTACGATATTCGGCAGGAAGCGGCTGCCACGCCGGCTCCCTACATCAAGCTGGAATTACAGACGGGAACGACGCCGTTGGTCAAACTGATGAACGGGATTGCGACTCGGAACTTTCGTAACTTCCAGCATTCCGAGATCGACGCGGCCGACTTTGGTGGGCCGCGGGTCATCCTGGACGGCGACTACAAGCTGGTCATCCACGAGCGCAAAGAAGGACCGCCGCTACGCGAACTCTTCAATCTGCGCGACGACGGGGCCGAGACGACGAATCTCGTCGACAGCGATCCCGAGCGAACCGCACGCATGGCATTACAACTGGTCGATTGGCAGCAGTCTGTTCTGAACAGTCTGACCGGTGCCGACTACCGTTGAAGGCGACGCCTACTTCTTGACGTCCCACCACCAGCGGCCGTGGGGTAATTCGCCCGGGCGGGCTGTGGCAGCCATCTGGCCCAGTCGAGGCGACTCGCGGCGGAGGTCGTCGTTGCGAACAACTGACGCCAGGTCAGCCCGGACACCGCCAGCCACCTGAACCACGATGTCGCGGTTGTTGTAGACGCGGTGTGCCACGACAGAATCGACGACTTGGGGCGTCTCGTAGCTCAGGGGACGATAGGCCCCGCCCGCAGCGAAGCTGCCCAGGTCCCAGCTGGCACGGTCGGCCAGCCGATCGTGATTGATGAGTGCCGCAAGCAATGCCAGATCGAAGACATTCTTCAGGTCGGCGAAGACGATATCCCGTTCGGCGAGTTCGGCATAGTGTTCGGTAAACTTCTGAGCGAACAGTCGGTTGGTTTCTTCCGCCTGACCGGTCTGAACCCGTTCACCCAGCGACGTGACAAATTGGTTTTCGCTCTGGCAGAGAACCGACGAGCCTTCAATCGAGAAGACATTGCGATCCTGGCTTTGCCAGACGGCATCGTACTTCATCGTCAGCCACCAGCGGAGCGCTTCCAGATTCGAGCCGCCGCTTTGCAGATGGGGGGGAAGCAGATCGAAGTAGTTCTCGATCCCTTTCACTCCGTCCAGACGGCCGACGCCAATGAGCTTCATTCGGTAGTCGGCTTCGACGATCACTCGGGCGGCACGCGAATCTGCGGGAACACCGTAGGTCTGAATGTCCTGCAAGCCGAGTTTGTTCTGCAGCACACGCACCCATGAACCAACGGCACGCGAACTGATCGGTCCGCGGGCATTGCTTTGCTCGACGTATTCTTTGATGGCCCTCAGGCCTTCCGGGCGAGGATTGATCGAACAGCCGAAGATCTGGCTGCCGGTCGGTCCGAACGTTCGGAGCACGGTGACGAGGTCATCCAGGTACAATGTCGGCCGACCACTGTCCTGCCCGACAGCAAAGCCTCGTTCGTCATACCGCCAGCCCTCGGCCGGTCCGGCGATGACGATCTCTCCGAGGTCGGGATAGATGAAGACGTGTTCGATGCGCGACAAGCCCGCCATGTGCTGCATTGTTTCTGCGACGGGGAGACCGGCTGCCAACCGCCGCGACACTTCCGCTGCCAGTCGGGTCAGCGAGACCATCCGCATCGGGCGGGCCTGCTGCATGTCTTCGTTGAGGTCGGCCTGGCGCGCCTGCAATCCCAGCGCTGCCAGTCGACCGCTTAACTCTGTGCGAGTCAACCGGTGGAGCAGGCCCTGCGGATCGACACGGACACCCGTTTCGAACGGCGACATCGTGCCGCCCGCTCCGTCGATTTCCATCCACGGCCCGGACGTGTTGCTTTGAATGAGTTCGATCAGCTGTGTGAAGTCGGCACCGGAGCCACCCTGTGACGACTCGCGCGAGAGAACCTGCTTCCGGCGTGTGGCATCCCGGACGGAAGGTTCAGGAATCCGCCGCACTGTTCCCAAAGCCGCGTTGAGTGCACCGGCCTTCATCTGTGCTTCGGCAATCTGCTTCAGCAAGGCTGACCGCTCGGTGGCGTTGGTCGTTTCTTCGGCCGTCTTGGTGGCAGCGACAAACTCTCCTGCCGCCAGTTGTGCTGCGACGCGTTTCGCCCGAGACGCGTCTGACTGATCAGCCGCCACTCCCTGTGAGGTGATTCCTGCGATCAGGGCAGCCGCCAGACAGGCAGCCATCAGACCGGCGAACCGGTTCGAACGATTACGCGTCGAGTGCAACATCTTCCGACTCCTTCGACCGCAACGACGCTGCTTGAAATGCGTCGAGCCAGGCCGCAAATACACTATGGGCGAGAACTGTCGATACAGCTTCACCTTCAGCATCGTCCTCTCCGGGACTTGCGTCAAGCAAATTTCACGAAAACCACTCCGGCCGGTTGGCCCGGCGGGCAGATGGCGAAAGAACTTGAACAGCCGCTAAAATGCACGTCCGACGGGCCCGTTCTGCCTCCGAAATCGGGCCGTCCCAATATGCAGCAGGAACGCCCGTCCCATGCCCGAGCTGCCCGAAGTGGAAACCATGGTCCGGGGGATTCGGCCGGAGGTGGAAGGACGTATTGTCGACGCCGTCATCCAGCCAGATTGTCGTTGTCGGCCGATTCAGTTTCAGCCGACCTTTCGAACTCTGGCAAAAAGGGTTACCGGCTGCCGTATTCGAGCTGTGCGGCGGATCGCCAAACGAGTGGTGCTGGAACTCGACTCGGATTGTTCGATGGTCTTCGAACCACGGATGACGGGCTTGATGCTTCTGGCCGATCCGCCCGACGAAGAGCACCTGCGGTTGCAGTTACAGTTGCGCTCTGGACGGCGGAAGACTTCGCTTTGGTTCTGGGATCGCCGTGGCCTGGGTACCGTTACGTTATTCACACCCGATGAACTTGCCATGCGGCTGGGCCCCGGCTTCCTCGGTCCGGATGCCCTGGAGATTGAACCGGCCGAATGGGTCCGCCGACTGTCGGCCACGTCGCGTGAGATCAAGGTTGCGCTGCTCGATCAGAAACTGGTCGCGGGGATTGGCAACTTGTACGCCAGCGAGATTCTCCATCGGGCCAGCATTCACCCGCAGGCGATCGCATCCCAGATTTCCCGTGCGAAACTTCGGCAACTGCATGCCGTTACGGGCGAAGTCCTGCACGAGGCCATTGCGTAC
>CALJUK010000687.1 GCA_937975745.1 uncultured Planctomycetaceae bacterium
AGATACGTTGCTCGGGATGCAGTGGTTGATCGGTCCAGCGGGGCTGTCGGGCCAGCGTAATCCACATTCCGAGGAACGGATTGTACGGATTCACCGACCGAATACTGCCAATCTTCTGCATGTGATCGCTACCGCCGCCGACGGTCACACCGTTCTCGAAGATTGTCCGGTAGGGCTGGAAGTACGTGGTCCGTTCCTCACCGAACTGACGCACGAGTGTTTTTCCATCAAGCCACAGCCAGGCGGGTTGCAGATCGGCAACGATCCCCAACTGCTTCATTTTGTCGATGGCCTCTGCCGACATGAAATTGCAGTGGGTAATGCAGGGGCGTTTGTCGGCGACGGAGAAATCTTCGTTCACGCGTTCGTAAGTCTCAATCAGAGCGTGGACGGCACCGTCACCGACGGAGTGGGCCGTAAACTGCAGGTCGTGCTCCAAGGCGAATTTCGCCATCTGATAGAGCGGTTCTGGCTCCACATAAATCAAGCCGCGATAGGCGGGGTCGTTGATCGAATAGATCGAGCTGACTCCCCACGGCTGCCGCATATAGGCGCTGCCCGTGAGCATTCCTCCGTCGAGGAAAATCTTGATGCCGCGAACCCAAATCTTGTTGTTGTACTGATGCAGCGGATGATTGGCTGCCTTCAGGATATTCTCTCGGACCTTCTCGATAGGCTGACGTGCGTTGACAGAATACGAAAGAAAGACCCGACAGGTGAGCTGATCCTTGTCGAGCAGTGTCTGATAGGCATCGATCCCGCTCTGGCTGCCACCCCGATCGCAGACGCTGGTCAATCCGACGCTGTTGTAGTCTGCGAAGAGCTGGCGAATCCTTTCGACACGTTCCTCGGGTGTGGGGCGTTTTGCGCTGCTCCCTTTGTATTTGATAATTCCGGTGCAGCTTCGCAGAATTCCATTCGGCTCTCCTGTCATGGAATAGCGTCCAAGCCGCCCGAGCTGTCCCTCGGGAAGCTGATAATCCTTGTCGATGCCACTCAATTCCAAGGCCAGAGAATTGACGGCCGCATCGGGGCCGGTCCGAAAGAAGACCGGATTTTTGGGGGCGACCTGGTCCAGCTCGTAGCGGGTGGGAAATCGCTGGTCCCGGAGCCGGGTAATGAAGACCTGATTGACGTTGATCCACTCCCCGTCCTCCAGGACATCGGCTCGCGATTTGATGTACGCCAGAACGTCGGCAATAGTCTCCATGTCCGGTACGACATGATCGAACTCGTAGAGTGCCGCACCGGTGGAGTGGACGTGGGAGTCGATCAGGCCCGGGATAACCGTCTTCCCGCCCAGGTCAATCTGCCGTGTCGATTCTCCAGCAAGTTTTCGAATCTCTTGATTGCTGCCGACGGCGACAATTCGCTCGTCCGCGATGGCAATGGCTTCCGCCAGAGAAAATTGGCTGTCAACGGTCACCACCTTCCCGTGGTGCAGAATGAGATCGGGAGCTGCCGCTGTCACAGGATGGCTGGTCATTAGAAATACTGCCGCCGTGATCGCCGGCAGCCATAGTGTTGCCATGACCTTTCGAGGACGTTGCGAATTGGCGGGCAGGGACATTGATGCGACTCCAATCAGAAGTATGCGTGGTGAGTGTCTGGGTTTGTTTCTTGTGATCGGTAGCCGATCTCGGAGGTTGCAGGTGAGGGTCAAGCCGGCCGGACGGCAGGTCAGTCTCAACCCAGAGTATTTACAATCTCTGCGGACCGCCATAGTCTCTTGGGACAAACTGTCTGTTGGGACTTTTTTTCAACAACGAGCACTGCACACTGACTGGACCGACAGGATAGGACGCTTGCATGCAGCACATCCCCGCCGAACCGTTGTGTTACGTCTTTGACGCTGATCGCGAGCCACGTGCTAGGATCACGCCGGGCGAGACGCTCTCCGTCGAATCGGAAGATGCCCTGTCTGGCCAAATCCGGACGAACGACGATCGCCGCGACAAAGCGAAAGTTCCCTACAGCAATCCGGTGGCTGGTCCGATCTACGTCGATGGGGCCGAACCAGGCGACGCGCTGGCTGTGGAAATTCTTGAAATTACGCCGCGCGACGGCCAGTGTGCAACCTACACCGGAGCACCTAAGCAACTGTGCGAATGGCTGGGGAGCGACGTGCCACACGGGGCACATGTCTGCCCGATCGAGAACGGCGAGATTGTCTGGTACGACTCGGTCCGGATTCCCTACGAGCCAATGCTCGGCTGTATCGGGACCGCGCCCGAGTGGGGTGTGCCGACCACGGGGCCAGCGGGGCCGCATGGTGGGAACCTGGATTTGGTCGAAGTCTGCCCGGGAAGTGTCGTTTATCTGCCGGTCTACGTTCCCGGGGGATTCCTCTACCTGGGAGACGTTCATGCGGCAATGGGGCACGGGGAGTTGTCGGCCACGGGGTTGGAAATGGCCGCCATCACGAAGATCAAAGTCGATTTGGTCAAGGGGGCTGGCCTGGCAACTCCGCGGATTGCCACCACCACCGAGTTGTGCGCGGTTGCGACGGGTTCTCCGATGGAGCGGTCAATCGCGGAAGCCTACGCCCGGCTCATCCTCTGGCTTGAAAGTGATTTCGGGTTGGATCGTTGGCGCGGTTACGATCTGCTGACACATGTGGGCCGGATTTCTGTCGGCTACTACGGCATTGGGACCGTTGCTGCCAAGATCGAACGCCGCTACGTGGAGGCCGCCAAATGACTGCGCTGGTCGGATATGTCAGCAATGAACGCTACGTCGCCTTGTCGGATGTTCTATTTGAATTTCGCGGTCCGAATGGCGTGACGACTGCCCGCTCGACAGTCTCGGGAGCCGTCTACGCGGACCTCCCCGAGGGTGACTACGAGGTGGTTGTCGGGAAAGACGGCTTCGGCGCAAAGATTCTGCAGACGCGATTTCCGCCGAAGGAGCCTTTCCAGTTCCGGCTGCTGTCCGATCAGTTGCTGGGATACATGTGGCCGAAATGTATCAAGGCCGGAGAGTTGGGCGAGTTCCGCGTGCATTCTCCAGTCGAGTATGAGATCGAACTGTGGCGGTATGGCCAGGAGAAAGAGTTGATCCGTCGGCTGGGCATCTTTGACGAGCACGGACCACGGGCCGTCACGCAGATCACGCCCGACGGGGACTATTCGCAAACAGGTGTGGAGTGGAACAAGCACGGCTACCATGGTGGCGTGCTCGCGCAGAATGTAACCGCACCCGAGCGTTCCGGCCTGTACTATCTTCACGCGTTCAACCGGGTCGGCGAGCGATTTCACTTTCCCTGGGTGGTCGCGCCGGCCAGTCCGAAGTCGAAGTTGGCTGTTCTGGCGTCGGATATCACGTGGAATGCGTACAACAACTTCGGTGGTCGCAGCAACTACATCCACGCGGACAAGCTCCCCTCGACGCCGACGGTGAATGCCCGGTTGGAGCTCAAACGCTACACAAGCCCCGAACACCGCACGTACGATTCAGACGAGTATGCCCCCTTGTCCATGGATCGGCCGGAGCCGTTCAATCACATTGAGATGTCCGAGCAGCTCACCGATCCGATCGCAGGCCGTCA
>CALJUK010000688.1 GCA_937975745.1 uncultured Planctomycetaceae bacterium
CGATGGCAAAATTTTCGTCACCGACATCAGCGAGATGATTCGGATTCGCACCGGCGAAACGGGTGACTCGGCCCTTTAGAAAAGTCGGACCTGTAAGAAAATCGGCGCGATAGAAGACTTGGCACCGTAAAAGGCCGTCGACAGACCGATCGGTTCGGCAACAGCCGGGACGCGTCGTCCCGGGCCCACTGAGTGTGGAGCGACGAGACCTTCTGAGAATGGACGTTCGAATCCTCGAAACCAGAATGCCAGCGATCGACAATATCTCGGAGGCTGCCATTCACTCCTTTGACGAGCGCCGGCGTCAGGTAGCCGATATCCGTGAACGCGCCCAGCAACTGCTGGCTGGCGGCGCAACCGGAATTCAAGTGTGTGCCGCCATCTCTGAATCGACCGACGCCTTTCTGGCCGAGTTGATCGAGTCGAATCTCACCACACTCCCTACTGCCCATCGACAGCGGTTGAAGGCCGAATCGGCCGTCGTCGCCATCGGCGGAACAGGCCGCGGCGAATTGGCGCCCTATTCGGACATCGACTTGGTGCTATTACACACTCCGCGGCTTGCCGGCGAGCCGTTCGGTTCGGTGGCAGCCCAGTTCATCCGAGACTGCTGGGACTCCGGACTGCAACTGGGGCACAGCGTGCGAACCGTGAATGATGCGTTAGCGATGGCTCGGCAGTCACCGGAGTTTGCCACCGCGCTCATCGAGGCCCGGCTGATCTGGGGCAGCGAAGGACTCTTCGAGCAACTGATCCGCAAGTTTCGTAATCGCGTGGTGGCTCCTCGCTGGCGGAGCATGCTTGAAGCCTGTCTGGCCGCTCGTGAAGAGGAACGAGAGCAGTTCGGCGGCACCGCTACCAAACTCGAGCCGGATGTCAAACGCTCGGCAGGCGGTTTGCGTGATCTGCACCTGATCCGCTGGGTCGGTTTCATTCGACACGGCGTTCGCGACGTCGATGCACTGCGGTTGGAAGGGCTCCTTGAGAAACGAGATGCACACAACCTGCTGGCGGCACACGAATTTCTCTCGAAGGTCCGGGCCGAACTGCACTTCAGCGCCGGGCGAAGTAGCGACGTTCTGACACGCGACGAACAACTGCGGCTGGCCTCCCAGATGGATGTTCGATCAACCAACGGCTTGCGGGGCGTCGAGCGGTTTATGCAGACGTACTTTCGACATTCGACGGCTGTGGTCGATGTCGCGAGGCGGTTCGTTGCGTTGAATGTCCCCCGGCCGCTGTGGCGACGGTTCATCGATTTTCTGATGACACACCGGGCGGATGGACCGCTTCATGTGGGACCACGCGGCATTGATGTTCCGCCCCGTCTGCGGTCCGAATACTGTTCCCGCATCGAAAACCTGCTGCGGCTGTATCAGCGCGGCTGCCTGTACTCAGTTCTTCCCGATGCACGCATGGTCGAGGCGATCAAACAGGCGTTGTCGTCGTTGGAGAATGCCGAACTGTCCGAAGGGGAAGCCCGGCTGTTCCTGAGCATTCTTGCCAATCACGGCCACCTGGGGGCAACACTCCGCAGCATGTACGAGACGGGACTGCTGGACGTCATCCTTCCTGCGATGAGGCACGCGCGGTGTCTGTTGCAGTTCAATCTGTACCACAGTTACACGGTCGACGAACACACATTGCGAGCCATCGAAGCTGTCGAACAATTCGATCGTGGTGGCGGCCCATTGCAATCCGCCTACCGGGCCATCAAGAACAAGGAGATGCTGCACCTGGCGTTGCTGCTGCACGATCTGGGCAAGGGACGCGACGAAGACCATAGCGAAGTCGGTCGTCGCCTGGCCGAGCAGACGGCCGCTTGGCTGCACCTGTCGGAACACCAGACCGAACTGCTGGTCTTTCTGGTGCATCGCCATCTCCTGATGGCGCACCTGGCATTCCGCCGCGATACATCCGACGCCGACATTCTGATGAATTTCGCGCGGGAAGTCGGCAGCCCGGAAACGCTTCAGATGTTGTACGTCCTGACAGCAGCCGATCTGCAGGCCGTCGGCCCTGGCATCTGGACCGACTGGAAGGCCGAACTTCTGGCCGAGTTCTACGATCGCACGATGAAGATCCTCAGCGGGAAGCCGTATCGGTTCCTGGAAGAGGAACGAATCGAGTCGGTCACGAAGACAGTTCGCCGATTTTTCCAAAGCGACCGCGATCCGACGACGCATGCCGACCTCGACCGCTGGCTCGAAACGCGGATTGCCGCCTTCCCGCCGCACTATCTCACCGGAACTGCACCGGAACGAATTGCAGCCGACCTGAAAGTCATCGAGACGCTGCAGCCGGGCGAAATCGAGATCGAAACCAGTCACGACTCCGACACTGGCCTGCAGAACTACCGGCTGATTGCCCACGAGCGGGACGTCGGCTGCTGTTTCCATCGCATCGCAGGCGCGCTGACCGCCAAACGACTACAGATTGTCTCAGCAGAGATTGCCACCACGAACGACGGTTACGTGCTCGACTCGTTTCACGTTGTGGATGACGACCACAAAGGGGCTTCGCCCGAGTTACGAACGACAGAGGTCTCGACCGCCATCCGGGCAGAACTGACCGGGATTGTCTCAACGGTCGACATGTTCCGCCGCACGCGCTGGTTCACAGGTGTCCCCGGCGAGCAACCGACTTCCGACCTCCCCTTGCGCGTCGTGATCGATAATGACTCGTCCGATCGCTGCACAATCATCGACGTTTTTGCGCATGACCGACCCGGCTTGTTGTATACGATTGCCCGCATTATCCGTGACGAAAATCTGTCCGTGATGTTGGCCAAGATTTCAACGCACCTGGATCAGATCGTCGACGTGTTCTATGTCACCGATGACAAGGGGCACAAATTGCAGGATGGCGAGCGCCTGTCGGACATTCGGCAGTCGCTGCTGAATCGACTGACAGAATTCGAAAGCGGTGGATATACGGAGTTCAACCCCCGTCGCTAGTGCCTTGTCAGGCCTTAGACTTTGGGTTCAATAGCTTGGTCCGCGGCTCGTTGGCCGCTCCATTCTCGTTTCTCGACCCGAATCTTAAGGTTTGA
>CALJUK010000689.1 GCA_937975745.1 uncultured Planctomycetaceae bacterium
CAAACCCGTTCCCACTGCTGTGGAAAACGTCTCTGGCGCAATTCGATGCGTGGTGGGAGTTGCGCGAACGCATTCAGTGGGACGTGCACCGTGGCGACAAGGGCTACACCGTGACATGCCAAGGCAATTTCGGCGACTTCCGTCCGGCCTTGGAAGTCTGGAAGAACCGTCACCTCGCCGTCGTGCCGCTGTCATGTGGCGCGACCACCTTGAACGAAGGCCAACTGGTCTTCCAAAGCGAACATCAACGACTGGTGGGTGGAATTGCCAGCCGCTGTTCGATCCTGGATCGAAAAAAACTGCGAACGCCTGCTGCGAGAACGGCATGACGCATGCCCCGTCATCTGCAGGCGAACTGCTTGTCGACTTGAAATGAATTGTGGGTCAGGGACTGCAACAAAGCATCCAACAAACCGGATCGACACAGCTCGGATGGATCCGCCGCTGTGATCTTCCTGGTCTTGCTTAGAGAGGACGATTTGATGAAACGCTTTGCGTTCGCCTGTATGAGTCTGTGCATCGTCACCGCGATGACCGGCTGCTACTGCTGGAACCCGTATGGCTGCAGTGGTGCCCAATATGGCTACGGCGCAGGTGGTGGTTGTCAGTACGGCAATTGTGGCGTTCAGCCTTCCGGATCGCTCCCTCCGGGCGCTTTCTACCAATCGTATGATTCGGTGCAGGCCGGTCTACCAACTCCCGTGATGTCGGCTGCCCCGGGCTACCCGAGAACAGCTGCCGCTCCTCTGGAGTCTCTCCCGACCTACTAACGCGACGGCTGGCGGTCGCAGTCGAGCCCGCTCCCGAGTTTGGTATCGTCTGCCGAGGAAAGATAGATCGCCCGAAATCCACGGATTTTCGCGATACTATCTTTAGCTCACTCGCGCCATCAAACGAAGAACGCTGCCGCAGGATCCGCACGCGGTGCGCAAACGGTGCGCGTTGCGCCCGTCTTGCATTAAGGCCGGGAGACGAACTGCAAGTTTTGAGGGGACGCTCGACCGATTGGTTCAATGGACCTATAATCCGTGAGGATTTGTTCTTCAGTCGATTCCCCTAGGCCGTCGTCACAGCGCCGGCCGGGGCTTTATGTCAGCCAGACCGACGACCGCCCTTATCATGTCACTCGAAATCCTGCACTATCCCCATCCGGTCCTGAAGACGAAGTCTCGGCCAATTACCGAGATCAGTTCCGGGCTGCAGTCCATCGTGCGCGAGATGTTCGATCTGATGTACGAGGCGCACGGCATCGGACTGGCAGCCAATCAGGTGGGGATTCCCTACCGCTTTTTCGTACTCAACCTGACGGCCGATCCGGAGGAAACCGAGGAAGAATTCGTCTTCCTCAACCCAGAAATTTCCAGTCGCCGTGGGAGTGAAGAGGGGGAAGAGGGCTGCCTGAGCCTGCCCGAAATCTACGGGCAGGTCCGCCGAGCGGCTGAAATTGTCGTCGACGCGTATGATCTGGACGGGCACCCTTTCCGGTTAAAGGTCGATGACCTGGCCGCTCGGGCCATCCAGCACGAGACAGACCATCTGGATGGAATTATGTTCTTCGAGCGGATGACCGAATCGACCCGCCGCGAGCTCGATCCGCGTATTCGCGACTTCGTCAGCCGTTTCGAAAAGCACCAGCAGGCCGGAAAGTATCCGAGCATGGCTGAGATCGAGAAGACATTAGAAACCTGGCCGGCCCCCTGACCGCGCCGGTTCCTCCTCCCACGATGGGGAAGTCACGTGAGTCTGCGTTTGGTGATGATGGGTACGGGACGCTTTGCGATCCCGTCGTTCGAGCGGATGCTGCAATCGTCCCATCAAGTCGTCGGGCTGCTGACCCAACCCGACCGGACAGGCCGCGGACACCATCACCACGTCAACCCAATGAAAGAGCTGGCCGTCGCACACGGCGTACCCGTCTGGCAGCCGGACAACGTGAACCTCCCCGAGTCGCGTGAGGCACTTCGAACACTCGACGCCGATGTCTGTGTCGTGGCAGCTTATGGTCAAATTCTCTCGGCCGAATTGTTGGCGATTCCGCGGCTGGGATTCTACAACATCCACGCATCCATTTTGCCCAAGTATCGTGGTGCAGCCCCCATTCAGTTCGCCATTTTTCATGGGGAAACCGAGACCGGAGTGAGCATCTTTCGGATCGAACCGAAACTCGATGCCGGACCGGTGCTTGGGATTTCAACTCTGAAGATCGACCCGAAAGAGACGGCTGGTGACCTGGAAGTCCGGTTGGCAGCGCTGGCACCAGAGTTGTTGATGCGAATTCTGGACGATCTCGAACACGACCGCGGCACTCCCATCCCACAGGACCCCGCCGCTGTCACCAAAGCTCCCCGCCTTAAGAAAACCGACGGCCTGATCGACTGGTCGGAAACCAACCGGCAGATCGACCGGCGGGTGTTCGCCATGCAGCCCTGGCCCAAACCAGTGACCTACCTGCATCAACCCGGCCATCGCGGGATTCGATTGCTGCTGCTGGACGTAGAGCCTGTCGACATCCAGACTTCAGCCCAACCCGGCGAAGTCATTTCGGTCGAGCAGGGAACGATTCTTGTCGCCGCGACCAACGGAGCGGTCGAACTTCGAACCGTACAGCAGGATGGCAAACGGACGATGTCGGCAGCCGATGCGCTCCATGGGCAGTT
>CALJUK010000690.1 GCA_937975745.1 uncultured Planctomycetaceae bacterium
ATTTGCGGCCGAGGCAGTTACTGTGCTCGCTGCGAACTTCATCCCAGACGTCCGATGACGGCCGAAAGGGCAAATCGGACATACTGCCGTCCGTTGTCTCCGTGGACCACTTTCGGATTTGATGCAGTTCGGCGAGTGGTTCCGGATCGGCGAACATCGTCTGGGCTCGCTCGACGGCTCCTTTCAGCCGTCGGAGACTGATGTAATTGCCACGTCCTTTGACGAGAACAGCGGAGAACTCCACAGGCAGGACCGCATTCAGAAACGGAATATCGCGGTGGATCAGTTGTTCCTGCAGGCTGATTGTGTTGGTCGAAATCAGCACTTTGCGGCGGGCGGCATCCTCTGCCGGACGCTCACCGGCCACCGACAGAATTGCGGGAACCAGATAGGCAAAACTCTTGCCGACGCCCGTCCCTGCTTCCACCAACAGATGCGACCCGTCCCGAATGGCGCCTGCCACCGCGTCCGCCATTTGCAACTGCTCGGGCCGAGATTCGTAGCGTTCTAACCGCCGGGAGATTAGTCCTTCCTCACCGAGCACGCTGTTCGAATCGAGCGACACTATGGATCCTGTTCCCTGTTTGATTCAGCCGAATGCTGCACAGGTCAGTTGGTTGCCCAGGGGCTACTTCTTGTTGGGGCGAGTTTTTCCGGAGGGGTTGGCGGTACGGCCGCTCTTGGCCTTAACGACGGGTATCTGTTTACTGGTGTTTGCGGCCAAGTCGACACCGGTGAGTTCTTCCCCCTCGGGGATGCGGCGGAGTCCGACCATGCAAAGGTCGTCGCGCTGCGCATGGCCTTCCGCGAATTCTTCGACGTCGCTGACAACGGTACGGATGACTTGTTCGACCCGACCTGGTGCGTGCGCAAGACTTCCTTCCAGCCGGCGGCGATGGAAGATTTCCCGTTCGCCGTTCATCGCTTCGGTGACACCATCGGTGTACATCAGCACGACTTCGTCTGGTTGCAGTTCAAGCACGGTATCGTGGTAGACATGCTCGGGGCTGATGCCCAATGGGAGTCCGGTTTCACTTTCGGTGACGGCCGACAATGTCCCATCAGCCTTCCGCACCAGTGGCGGCAAATGTCCTGCGTTGGCCAACGTCAGACGATGACTCTCCGGTTCCAGAACGGCCATCACCAAGGTGATGAAACGGTACCCCAGACCGCAGGAAGCCAGCTCGCTGTTCAATCCGGACATTGCGGCCGACGGGCTGGATTGTGTCAGCATCTGGTACCGAGCGGACGAATACAGCCGTGCCATCAGTAAGGCGGCAGGGACTCCCTTGCCGGCGACATCGCCCAGGGCGATGCCGATTTTTCCATCGGGCAATGCGATGTAATCGAAGTAGTCGCCTCCCACGCTCAGGGCGGCTTCGTAATAGTCGGCGAACTCGTAACCTGTCACCTTCGGTCGTTCGTTCGGAAGGAAGCCGAGTTGCACTTGGGTGGCAAATTCGAGATCGCGCTCGAGGTCGCGCTGCCGCATCACTTCTTCGTGCAGCTCTGCGTTTTCCACAGCCATCGCGGCCAGCGAGGCAATGCTGACGATGACCTCGAGGTCTTCCTGCGAAAAGTGATCGCGAATATCCTTGGTATCCAGCTGAATCACGCCCAATGCCTGGCCTGACTTGCCAATCAGTGGGACACACATCATCGAGCGGATTTTCAGGTTGGAGATACTCTCGCTCGCCTTAAATCGCTGGTCTTCAATGGCGTCGGCCGACAAAATAGCCTGACCGGTGTGCAATGCCTGCTTGATGATCGTGGTGCTGACAGGGACCGAACGTTCGTCGCCGACATGCCGCGATTTGGTCGACTTCACGACCAGTTTGTTCCGTTCCTTGTCCTTCAGCATCACAAAGCCGTATTCCGCCTGCGCGAACACCTTGAACAGGCTGTCCAGCAGGTTCGGGAGAACTTTCTCCATGCGGAGCACGTTCCCCAGGGCTCGGCTGATCTCGAGGATCGCCCGAAGTTTGACCTCGGGTTTGACGGCCAGTCGAATCTCACTGCTCGGATCGGAAGCACTGAGCGTCGAAATGATCGACGACCGTTCTCCCAGCGCCTCGGCATCGGAGTCAGCGATGGCGTCGGAAAACAGGTCGCTGTGGTCGTCCTCGGGCGAATCGCCGACCGTCAGAAGTCGACTGCCACTGTTGTCGAGCTGGGGCTGCTCGCGGGTTTCGTCGGTCGCGCGGGGCGAGCGACGTCCCGGTGTCGAAGCGGCGACCGGCGGTGCATGCTGATAGAACCTGAACAGCAGGTCGCAAATCCGCACGCGGTCGCCTTCGTGCAGCTCGGTACGGCCTTCGATTGGGGAATCGTTCAGCACCGTTCCGTTGCGGCTGCGGAGGTCTTCCAGAAAGTAGCTGCCATGACTTTCCAGGATCTGCGCATGATGCCGGCTGACGGCCACGTTGTCGAGTACGATCTGACAACTGGGATGTCGCCCCATCAGCGTCCGCTCGTCGACAAGTTCCAGAACCTGTCCGGGGACACTCCCTTCGACAACTTGGAGG
>CALJUK010000691.1 GCA_937975745.1 uncultured Planctomycetaceae bacterium
AACTGCAGGCAGGCACGATACCGTTGTGGAATCCGCTGGTCGGATTCGGCTACCCGGTCATTGCGGAGAGTCAGACTGGCGCACTCTATCCGGCCAATCTCATCGCCTACTCGCTACTGGGACCCAATGCCGCCTACAACGCTGTGCAGATCGTGCATTACTGGCTGGCCTTTCTCTTCTGCTGGATGTATGCCCGGCGGATCGGTCTGTCGACGGTTGCGTCGCTGTTGACGGCGACTGTCTACACCTATGCCTGGTTTCCTCCCCGAATCTGCTGGGAATGGGCCATCATCGGCGGCGCCTGGTTCCCGTTGGTCTTCTGGTCAATCGAGTCGTTCGTTCAGAAACCTGAGCGCGGACGTCGCTCCCTGTCGGTACTCGTCCTGGCATTGGCCGCGCAATTGCTGGCAGGTCACTTCACGCTGGCATTCATCACGCAATTGACGGCGGCCTGCTATGCGGCGGCACGAATTTTGTGGGGAACACTCGACAAGCCCGATGTCGACCTCGCGGTCCGCGTCCGGAGGCTGCTTGTCGTGGCGGCCGCGTTTCTGCTGGCGATGGGCTTGTCGGCGGCCCAACTCGCGCCGACCTGGGAACTCAAAACACGCAGTCAGCGCTCCGAAGTAGGCCAGGTCCACGATCCCGACTACGGCCGCATCCCAGTCTGGTACTGGTCGCAATTCGTCTTCCCCTGGATGTGGTATCCCAACGGTCCCGGAATCGATGTTGCACTTTCCGAATATGCCACCTCGACCAATATGGTCGAGGCGCATCTGTACTTCGGAATGATTCCGTTGGCGATGGCTTTCATTGGTCTGGCCAGCCGATTCCGCCGACAACGAAACCTCTGCCTCACCTGGTCTGTGTTGGGCTTGCTGGCATTGCTGTATGCGGCGGGATGTTTCTGCCGGTGACGCGGCATGTCCCCGGCTTCAACTTCTTCATCGGCACCGGTCGCTATGGAATCGTGACGACGATCGCTGTGGCCCTCTTCGCCGGGTTCACGTTCGACGACTTCATTCGCCTCCGGTTACCGACGATCAGATGGTTATTGACGGCAGTCGTCTTCATGGTGACGATTGCGGAGTTCTGGTTGGTCAGCGGTTGGGTCACTTACGCTGTCGTGATCGAGAATCCACCGCTTGCCAGCCGGGATGAAAGTCCGCTGCGGAAACTGCTGCTGCACGCGAATGCCGAAGCGCCGGTCCGGCTGTTTTCCCGTGGTGCGAATGTCGCCACGTTGCTGGGTGTGGCAGCCACTCCCGTGTACCTCGGTGTGGGTCCGGCCGAGTATTGGGAGCCGAAACGGACCATGCCGGAACCACTTCCGTTCGACGAGTCCCCGACGCCTGAGCACATCGACTGGCTGCGGCAATCCGGCGTGACGCATGTTCTCAGCTTTCGACCGCTGGATGTCGACATTTGGCCCGTCCGCCCCGTCTGGTCGGGTTATGATCCGATGCTGAATCGCGCCTGGGCACATTCGGAGCCGCTCAATCTGTACGAACTTCTCGGCTCGCGCGGTCGAGTCGCCTGGGAACAGCCGGGCGGTGATCGACGGACCCGCGTGACATCGTATCAGTCGGGGCGGGTTGAGATCGAAGCGGATTCGTCCACGGGAGGTTTGCTGGTATTGACCGATCTGCATTATCCCGGCTGGAACGTCTCGATCGATGGCGAACCAGCCGAGTCGAGGACTGTCGACGGGTTATTCCGTGGTGTCGAGGTTCCGGCCGGCAAACACCGCGTTGAATGGGTTTACCGTCCGCGCGTGTTCTGGTTCGGTCTCGGCTGTTCGGCCCTGTGTGCTGTAATCGGAATTGTGCTCTGCCTCTGGCCCGTCTTTCGTCGCGACGTTCCGGCGATTCACTCTGCTGCCGATGCCGACAACGGCTGATCTTCGATCCGGAGTTTCATCTCGTCGGAATTGGCGTTTAATTCCGGGGCATACACACCGATCCCCTGTGTGGGGAGGGCACTGAAGCGGCCGGGAATTTCCGCCCGCCAGCGGTAGGTAAGGCGATGTTCGCCGCGGGGCAGGCTGCGGACGTAGAAAACCGAACGGTCATCAAGGTATTCGACATACGCCCCCAGTCCCTGTCCGTAGCCCGGGTCGAGATAACCGCTGCGCAGTTCGAACGGTTCGAGGCCAGCGGCCTTGGGATCGGTGATGGAAATGTACTCGTAGTCGTTCTTGCTTTCGATCTGCAGTTCGACTTCCAGCAGGTCGCCGCTGTGGACGGCAGACTCGTTCACGAGTTCGACTCGGTCATACCGCTCGGTCCGTTCTCCAACTGCTTGTCCCCGTACTCCGCGTGAGGGCTCCTCACGGTCGGCACGCACCAGCTTGTAGTACCGGCGATGAACTTTGATTTCGAGACCGGCCGCCGGGATGAACTCTTCCTGCGTGAACGTCGTCAGGTAGGTGTTGAAGTACAAAGGACCAGCCGTTTCGTTTTCCGGTGTCTCAGCACGGTCGAGAGTCGTGCGACGGACTTCGATGGTATGCCGTCCGGTGGTGACATCGTTGCCAGTCAACTCGTAGACGTTGTCGATTTCGAACAGATTCTCGGGCGTGATTGTCGTCGACTGGACAATGCGTCCGTCGTACAGGACATCGACTTTCATATGGGAAAGACTTTCGCCCGAAGCGACGACAAATTCGGCGAGCGCTTCGATCGCCAGCGACGTGTCACGTGTGTTACTCCAGTACGAGGCGTGTTTGCGGTTGTTGAGCAGGTACTTGGCCAGACCGGCGGTCTTGCTTCCCTGTGGTTCCCTTCGGGAGAGTAACTTCAAGTAGCAGGCGTTGGCCTCCGCCTCGCTGCCGTACCAGTACCACCAGGGCTGAGACAGTTCCAGATAGGCCGTCTGGTTCTCGTCATCAGTCATAAGAAATTGATCAATATTGCTCATCACCTGGGTCAGCTGGTCGGTCTTCTTGGTTTGCTCGAGTGCCAGCCCGAACAGTCCGAGGGCATAGACGGGCAGCTTGGTCCGATCGCGGTACAGGAATTCGGACATGGTGTCATTCACGACACCCGTTTCGACGAGGACGCTGAAGACCAACGCGTCGAGCGAATTGCACTGGCAACGGTAGGGTTTTGTCTCGGAATCGCAGTTCTGCAGTTTTTCGATCTCACGTTCCTGGTACGTCTTCAGCCATTCGATGCCCCGTTCGAGGACACCGGGAACAATTGCCACGCCGTTCTGTTGGGCCAGCTTCAAACCGTGGACAACCTGTGCCGTCATGTGGGCATCGGACCGTTCGCGAAATCCGGACAGCCAGCCCCAGCCACCGTCGGGCAGTTGCATCTCGGTCAGTTCCTGAACGCCATTGTCGACGATCCGATTGAGTTTCTTTTCGTTGAAGATCGGGTTCTGCTGCATGCGGGCCCATTGCTTGCGGCGTTCGTCCGTTGCACCGATCTCCTGCGGATTGAGATTTGCAACCTTCTTGCGAATCGACTTCAGGTCGACGCCGAGTGTCTGCAGTGTTCCCTGAGTCACAACAGCCGGCAGAAACCGGGCCAATGCCGCGTCGGTCGTGCGGCGTTCGACATCGATCAGGTACGGCAGGGCGTCCACCAATGCCAACGCAATGCTGGGAGAGTAGCGCACTTCCAGCCGCGACTGGGCGGCATCGCGAGCCGCCGGGACGTCGACTGTCAGTTGAGCCGATGTCTCTCGGCCTCGGATGCTGGCAGAATACGATTCCGTTCGCAGCAGGCCATGGACCTTGACCGGGAATGTCATCTCGACGGCGTCCGATTCTTCGTCTGTCAGCGCTTTCACACGGACGACCGCATCGCCGGCCTGTGTTGCGCGGACACGCCAGTCGATTCGCTGTTCGCCTCCGGCGGCAACTTCGACCACCCGTTCGAGGTCATCCAGTGGTTGCAATGTCCCACCGTCGAGTTCGAGCCGGACTGTCACCCGCTTGGATGTCTCCAGGTAGTTGTGGACGTTCGCTGAGAGTGTGACTTCGTCGATCTGCGTGAAGAACCGCGGAGCCTGCAAGCGGACGATCAGGTTTTTGGAGGTGACCACGCTGTCGGCTGCTTCACCGACGCGTGTCCCGTGTGCCATGCCCCAAGTGCGAATTTGCCAATCGGTCAGATTTTCGGGCATGTCAAACCGGACGGTCGCTTTCCCGGCTTGGTCGGTCGTGATGGCTGCCGTCCAGAATGCCGAGTCCGCGAAGTCTGTGCGGACGGCCGGTTCGACATTGGTTCCGCCGGCTCCACCACCGGCGACTTGGGCTTCCATGGGGGCACTGGCAGCCATCGCTCGTGCATTCAATCCGTCGGCCATGCCCGATTTGCGCATTGCGCCGAAGTGTGCCTTGTCCTGCTGCAGTGCATTACCCCGTCGTTCATCGCGGTCCTGCATTTCCAGGACGTCGCCGAATGTCCCGATCGTCTGCATGGGCGTTTCCCCCTGTCGCAGCAGATTCGCCGACCAGCGTTCGAGATTGGACCAGTTGATTGGGTGGTGGGCGCGTCGCCAGTCCCAGAAGAACTTGCGAATGTCGGTGACGTTGGACCCGCCGGAGATATACTCCAAAGCGCGGTCGTACAGGCTGATTGCGAGTGACGCCGCGACTGGCCGTCCCTCAGGATCGGTCACCTGTACGTCAAGTTGTGCCGGCGCACCCGGACGATAGTCTTCGGCGGAGGGTGTGATTTCGACATTCACCAGTCGTTTGGCCGGGGGGATCACAATTTCGCGAACGACGCTGTGCAAACGCCCGTCGGACACGGTGATGGCTTCAACGAAAATGTTTGGCATGTCGGCTGCGTTGAGGGGGAGTTCGTACAGAGTACTCTTGCCGTCCAGTCGAATGATCTCGGGTTGGTTGTAGACTCCGTTGATCGGGCGGAGGAACAAGGCCACCGTGCTTCCGATGCGGTTGGTGTTGATCATCAGCCGCACGGTTTCACCCGGTTCGTACTCCGCCTTGTCAGGAATGACTTCCAAATCGTTAAACTGGAAGTCGGCTGATTGGAACTGGTCGCCTCGGACGAGAATGATGGCGGCCGTCGTCGTCGTGTGCCCGTTGTCTGGCTGGTTGGCAAGTCGGGCTTCGAGGCGATATTGGCCAGCGGCAGCCGCTTTGAACTGCACTTCCGCGTCCCCCGAATCGTCTGTGGCGATGTCCCAGGTTTCGACGGACGTTTCGTGCGGAGTCCCCTCTGCGTCGTAACGAATCTGGTAGAGCGTCGCCTTTCCCTTGGCGGAGACCGGTTTGCTGTCGAGAGTCTGCGCGTGGAAGCGGACCGTAACGGTATCGCCCGGCCGATAATGTCCCCGATTGGCCCAGGCGAACGCATTAAAGGGTTCGCGGGCGACGAGAACATCGCCCTTTCCGACGATCGTTCGGCGGGATTCGTCCGTCACTTCAGCCGTAATCTCGTAACGATGATCGACATCGGAGTGCGTCGCCTTGGCGAGTGCCGTGTCGATTTCCAACGAGACTTCACCGTCTGGTCCAATGGGGACTTCGGCATCGAGGACAACTTCTGGACTTGGCTGAGGGCGCGGATGCCAGATGGGATAGGGGGCCACGCAGCCCCACGTTTTCCAGCCTGGATACCAAGCATAGTCGAGTGCCAGCCAGCGGTAGCCACGACCAAACAACCAGTCCCACGGACCGATCGGATACCAATGGGCTGAGTGTTCGTAGCGGAGCACTTTGTAGTGGACGCGGGCGGAGGTGACGGGCGCACCGAAGTAGTACTTGGCCCGGATGACGGCGGAGACCTTCGCTCCCAGCTGAACCGGTTGAGCGGGCGAGTGGATCGTCACTTCGAGCTCGGGCTTT